>MEOQ01000003.1 GCA_001769275.1 Bacteroidetes bacterium GWF2_43_63
AAAAAAATTCAAAGCTGCTATGATTAAGGGTCTAGAGAAAAAAGCTAAAAACATTGGTTATCAGCTTATTCCGGTAGGTGTTCATTAGCAGTGCCGCTCTCGTAGCGCTTATTGCGATCCAGCTTGCGATGTATCGAAGGAGACAGCAGAGCCCGCTGTCGTTCTTCGATACGTTTGAAGTCTGATGGTTTCGAGGCTTATTATTCAAACACTCTGAATGACAGCGGTGAATGCAGCTGTAGCTCCCGCTGCCCCACCAGCCACCTGCTGTCATCCTGAGCCCCGCCGCTGTCACATTGAGCGGAGTCGAAATGTCAACAGCGGGGTAAACTCCGTCGAAGTGTCGGCAGCGAAAATCAACAAATGAAGAAGTCTGCAGTATAGGATGAGATATCGGCTTCCACCTGTTGAGCATCTGGTTATTTGGAGACCGGGAACTCAATTCGACTTCTTTTGTTGATTTTTAAGAGCCCACTCAACCCACTTTTTATCCCCCATCATTTTCACTTGATTTAGCTGCAAAAATATTTCTGACAAGTTCAAACCCTTGCTGTGTGCGGCTTTGATGGGATGAGTTGAAATTCAGAGCTTTACTATTATCGGGATTGGCGTTTGGGATTTGTTGTGGATGGGGCAGTGCTGAACTCTGATGTTATTATCTCTAATTATTGACAGAGTAAATCATTTTCAGCGTTTCCAGATTTTACCCCCTTAAGTTTACCATTGCGTTTATATTTCTCCGGTTTAATTACATCTCTATATTTTACTTCCTTAAGTTTGCCATTGCGTCTATATTTCTCACATTTAACAAGATCTCCATTTTCGTCAAAAATCAGGTATTGTTCGAGATTTCCGGAATTATAGACCCATTTTGTCCAAATGCGTTTATTGAATCCATACAGAGTTACATTATCTATTCTTCCGGCTCTGTCAAACAGATATTCCGCTCCCATCTGAATTCCGTTTTGAAAATATTGATATTCCGACAGAGCATTTTTTTTTCGCCAATAAAAACTATATTGATACCCGTCAGGTGATCCGTTCTTGTAGTTTCTTACCCAAGAAAAACTGGAATTGGGATTTAAAAGTACTTCCAAACCATTGTTTATCCCATGGCTAAAATAAACATAACAGGACAGTCTTGAACTTGAATTATAAAAAATATATCGCCAGCCATCAACAAAACTGGAATCAATTAGAAAAACAGTCTCAACCGTTCCATTTTTGTCTATAACAACGTGTATTCCATTATCCAATGAATCAGTTGGCTGGTGCAAATGATAGCTGAGCGGGGAAAACGACCCGGAGCTTTTATCAAATTTCAACATGGCAAATTCCGATCTGGGTTTATGCTTATTCGGAATATATAAATAAGAGCTATCCTGAAAATCTTTAATGACAAACGTATCTCGTGGAATCACAACGTTCATATTCTTGAAAACCGAGTCGGCACACCGTACCTGAGCAGAAATATGACTACCACACAACAAAAATGAAATTATAATGATGATGTATTTCATATTATTTAATTCTTATTGGTTGCAATAAGATTGGTTATTCAGTAATAATACAATGCTAAAGTAAACCATTTTCTCTAATTATTGAGTATTCAAGCTTTTTTTAAGGCGTGCCCACAATGCAATCGTATAGCTGTTTTGTTTTCACAGAGCTAAGCTGCAAAAATATTTCTAATAAATTCAAAAACCAGCGCTGTGTGCGGATTTTATGAGATGAGTTGAAATTCCGTTGTTTGCTATTATCAGGATTGGCGTCTTGGGATTTATTGTGGATGGGTCAGTATCGCATTATATAATAATCTTGTATTTTACAAAGACGTCCTATAAAGGAAAAAAGACATCAGAGGAACTCCGATAATAAATAATGTGAATAGGAGTTTTAACATGTGTCGTTTGGAGTCCCAAATTTGTTCATTTTGTTCGTACAATTGCTCAATGTTTACAATTTTAAAATACCTAATTCCAAAAATGACAGGGGAAACTATCCCAACAATTAAAACAAATTCAATCGTATTTGTTTTAAGATATTGGCTTAGTGAATTTGGATACAAAATTCCTGATAAACTGCAAATTGAAACAGCAAGAGCGGCCATGTAGAAATTGAAATATAAAAATGCACTCCATTTAGCATCCTGTTTTGATTTAATCAGAAAGGATACAAGCCTGAAGATATTAATAAACGCCCAATCGAAAAAGTTCATAACCTGTTATTCTTTACCATTCTTCTTACATCGGCGGCAACGACAAGGCCTGCTTTATCTCTCTGAAATCAGGCAGATACTGCTTTTCACGTGCACGCTCCATGTCGTAAATGATTCTTCCGAAACGTCCGAAAAACGGGAATGCGATGTTGCGGTATTCGTAGGTCTCGTCATTCAGGATATCATCGTGATTGGTGTAAATGGTGGCGGCCAGAAAAAACTCAACACCTTCGCGGAGGTTGACAACATAGGCCACGTCCGAGGCAAAGCCGTAGCTGAGGCCCACCACATTGAAAACGCGCAAAGCCCCATCGTAGATGGTGTCTTTGTGGTCGCCCATTAGAAAATATTTCTTGTAGCTGTCTTCGTATTTCGGCCAGTTGTGATATTCCTCAAACATGGATTCACGCGGGTACATGGAAAAATACTGCAACAGAAACAGCCGGTCGTGCGGACTAAGGTCCCAGCGCTTCTGCTCATCAACCGCTTCGGGCATAATGAATGAAATGAGCATTTCGAGCGCATCTTCGAGCGGCAGATAGTTGTTGTTGCTGAAATCGCGGGGTTGTTCCAATATTTTTTTGCCATCCCAAAATCCTTTGCCAACTTTGGCATCGATGTAAGCGGGCAACTTGAATGCGGACTGATTTTCCTGTTCAGGCTGGCTGTAAATAATTTTTCCTTCATCGTCGTAGAAACAGAAAGGGTTGGTGAACCTGTTTTCATCATCATCGCATTTGGCAAAGCGTTTCAGAATAACCGGATCGGTGTATCCTTTGCGACGCAGACCATCATTCAGTTCTTTCTGCCCCACAAATTCGAAAAGCCGGTTGTAGCTCCAGTTGTCCGATGCAAGAAGAATTCTGCGAATAAAATTCGCAATACAAGGATAGTCCTCTAAACCGGAAGTGTCGGTTTTGAATTCAAACTGGCAGGAATGTTCCTTGCCGATACTCAGTCGGGTATATTTGTCAACGCCTCTGCTTTTGAGCGACTGCAGCTTTTCGAGGGTCAAAAGCAGGGTAGGCAGTTTAACAAGGCTGGCCGGGTAAAAATATTTACCACGATCTATTCCTAGTTTGTGATACGTGAGATGCGGTATTCCATATTTATCACGGTCAACCTGCACATAGATCAGCTGCAGTTCGTACCACTCGGGCATCATATACAATTCGGGAAATGAATCGCAATATTGTTCGAAGATAATTTTGCCAGGCAAACCGGATGTATCCCGATCCTTTGGCCAGTCCTGTGCAAATGCAACGGTAGTCCCGAGCAGACAGAAAACAAGTAATAAAATTCTAAAGAGCATTATCTGACCCTTACTTTCTGGCCGAGTCTCAGAACTGAATTTTTGTTGATTTTGTTGAGTGAACAGAGCTTGTCAACGGTGGTGCCATATTTCCTGGCAATTGCAGACAGGGTGTCTCCTTTTTTCACAATATAGTAATTCCCAACAGCAGTACCGTTGGCCGTAGATCCCTTATAGTCACCCTGGCTGCTGGTGCTGCCTCCATATTGTTTGGTTGTGGTGCCTGTTTCTGTTCCTGTATTGGTTCCATTAACACCATCGGCTACATATGCTTTGTGACTTTGAGAAATTTTAAAATCATTGGCAGTCAGCACAATGGTATCCATTTTCAGGTCAAGCGAATCAAAGGACATTATTTTAAGCGGATCAAAAGCATGGTCGCGGTAGCGGCATTCGAAGTGAAGATGTGGTCCAGACCAGTGTGCACCAGTATTTCCGCCACCACCAATTACCTGACCGGCTTTAACCATCTGGCCGGGCTTGATATACATCTTTGAAAGGTGCGCGTAGTAGGTCTCCAAGCCATTGAAATGCCGGATTATTATCAGATTACCGTAACCACCTGTGTTGTATTGTGCGTAACGAACTTTCCCGTCGAAAGCAGCCCTTATGGGAGTTCCGAAATCAAGACCGATGTCAACTGCTTTGTGCGGCCTGCCTGAACGCCAGCCAAATCCGGAAGTAATTCCGCCCAATAAGGGGGGCGTGAATTTGTGCAGACTGTCCACCAGAGCAAATTTTACCGTATCGGGCAGCGGTTTATCTTCCGGATACATGTAAGCAAATGTTATATCATTCCAATATTCGGTAAAAATGCGTGCCGTGTCGGCGATGGCTTTGTCACGGGCCAGATCTTCGATGGAACTAACATACGACCACACATTATCACTGAATAATACAATCTGTTTACCATTAGCTTCAACCGTGTCTATTACAGTAGTTGAGGCCCATTGTCCGGCTGATGTGAGTGACATCAGAACAAGGCCGAAAAATGCTGAAAGAGTGATCCCGGTCTTTGATTTAATCATCCGCTATTTTTTTCTTGTAGCTACAAAGATATTGGATTCTTCGTTATAACCAAAACGAAAACTCAGCTTTGAGGCATTTTGCGGCCATGATTTTTTTAAATCTTCCTGATAAAAGTGTGAAAAAACAGGGATTGGTCGTGTATAAATTCCATAATATCCAAAATTCCAATCATTTTTGTTAAAAAACCTACAAGGAACTCCGCTGTCATCCTGAATGAGGAATTTTGAATGAGAAAGAACGATCTCTCTGATTTTATCATATTTGTCCTCGTGCATGCAGTAACTGCTTGATTTTACAATGGTTGTCATGTTGGTAGGTAGCGACTTCAGGAAGGTTTCAGCTTCGGGCATGCTCGCAAAACCATCGTTTCGGATGCTTACGCTGTAATAATACAATTTGTTCAACTTGTTTTCGCCGGGTCTTAAAAAGGTGATTTCAACTCCGTTGCTAAACTTTTTACCTGTTTTGTCCAGCACTTCGGTTTCACTTAAAACCTGTTTGCCATCTTTCGAAATGGTGGCGGGGCTAATATTCTGAATATGCAGATTCAAACGTGCCATAAAAAACAACAATACAGGAATGGTTCCTTTGATCTGCTCATTGTTCATCTGTACCTTCATGCTTTTTGTAATGAAGAAGCTCAGGTTCAGATTATCCCTGATGGCATTGTTGAGCGCTGCGAAAAACGAGGGCATTGAGTTTTCAATCTTTGTGATATCCGGAATAATTCCCACAGGTTCCAGTGCAACCATGTAATAGTTTTCTGCCTTCGGCAGGAAGGTGTACATGTAAACAAAGTCGGGTCCGCTGAAAGGATAAAATACATCGGAGGTAGTCTCATTTATTCCGTTTAATTCCTTGTCGATCCAGGGTTGCATAGCTCCCAGTTTGTTTTTCTGAAATTCCGCCCAGCTCTTGTCAATGTCGGCTGAGTAGTTTTTCCATTCTGTCTTTTCGGTATATTCTTTCAGAACGCTGCTGTCGCTAACAGGCATCCCAGCTACAAACCGCGCAATATCATTGTAGAAGTGATTCAGAACTATGGTCTCGGTTGGTGCCACAGTGTCATTCGAAGTAGAGTCGGTACCATTTTGTTTGTCCTTGCTGCTTCCGCCGCATGAAATCATGAAAAAGATGCTGAGCATCAGGATGAAAAGACTTGTTTTCATATTGTTTTTGGTTTATTTGATTGCTTGCTGAAAAAATACAGAACAGCGCCTACTGCAATGGTTGCTAGTCCGAGCAACGATTCCAGCGGTCGCGAGTAAATCACGAAAATGGTGATCCAGAGATTGAAAATCAGAAAAATAATTGGTGTAACCGGATAGCCCCAGGTTTTTACAGGCCGCTCTGCGTCTGGAAATTTGCGTCTGTGGACAAAGACTCCAAGTACTGTGAAGAATGTGAAAAGATTGAGCACAAACCCCGTGTACATAATCAGAGATTCGAAAGTTGAAGTGATAATCAGAACGAAACTGATTGCAAATTGGGTGATCAATGCAATATACGGAATGCCGTTTTTATTTTTCCTGGCCAAAAAACGCAGCAGTTTGAAATCTTCACCCATGACTAAGGTAACGCGCGGGCCGGCAAATATCATGGAGCTAATGCTTGAAACAAGCAACAGCGATATAAAAAGCCCCATAAATACTCCAAGTTTGTTCCCGAAAATATACATGGCTGCAATGAGTCCGATTTCGGGATTGCCAACCATCTCATCAACAGGCGTTGAAATCAGAAAAACAAAATTCAGCAGAATGTACAGAACCATTACCACTACACTTCCGATTACGAGCGACTTTGGTAATTGCTTTACCGGATTTTTCAGATCGTTCACAAAATAGGCCGATGCGTTCCAGCCACTGTAGGCATAGGATACAAAGACCAGTGCAACGGCAAAGGCCGGATTCAGAATATCATTGCCTGTGTCAGCGCTCACCGCAAATGAGAGTGGCTGGGCTTCCGGAAGAAAAAACAATCCGGCACCAACAAAAATGACAATAAAAGTTAGTTTCAGAATTGTAAAAACATTTTGAAATCCGCCGCCAGTCTTTATTGAGTTGCTGTGCACCATTGTAATGAGCGCCAGAATGATTATCCCGGCTATCATGGGCGTTGTTTGAAGCCAGTTGATGGAATAGGTGTTACTTAATATATCAATTGACTGATGATAATAGGTGCCAAAAGCTATGCATGCTGCGGCCACTGGCGCTGCAAATCCGATGGTGGCTGATATCCAGCCGGCCAGAAATCCAAGCGCGGGGTGATATATTTTGCTCAGAAAATTATATTCGCCACCGCTGCGGGGCATGGCTGCACCAAGCTCTCCGTAAACAAAGGAGCCGAACAAGGCCATAATGCCGCCAATAGCCCATAGTATCAAAATGGCAGCAGGATTTTTTATATCGAAAAGCTGAAAACCAAGAGATGTAAATACTCCGGTTCCAACCATGTTGGCTATCACGAAGTTGATGGCAGTAAAAAGCGTGAGTTTTTTCAGATCTTTATTCATCAGGAGAGACATTGATTGTATTGCGAGGCAACTTTAAACATTTCAAGATATTCTTTCGGATCAACAGTGAGTAAATAACGAATCGGATCAACAGGCTTTCCATCTTTCCATATTTCATAATGCAGATGCGGCCCGATCGAAATTCCAGTGCTGCCTACAAACCCTATCACATCGCCTGCACTCACCTTCGATCCGGGATCGACCTTCGACTCAAGTAGTTGAGCATAAAGGCTGTAGTATCCATGTCCGTGATAAATATATACCATGGTTCCGTAACCAGCCAGATTTTTAGGCACCTCCTGCACAACACCATCACCTGAAGCCAGAACTTCTGTACCAGCTCGGGCTGCAAGGTCTAACCCATTGTGCTGACGCGCTGTTTTAAAAATCGGATGTATGCGTTTCCCAAATCCTGACACCAGCGAATAACTGCCTTCTTTAAGCGGAACGCGTATCGGAAGTGAATGAATATAATCTGCATTATTTTTCAAAAAATACCCAGCGAAGTCAATGCGAATGGCATCTTTGTAGGCAATATTCTCAATTTTGCTGTAACGGGCTTTTACCAGTGATAGCATACCGGAAAACTCAGCACTGTGTGAGTTGTTCTGGGATTCTTCGAGCAGTTGGTTGCTCAGCAATGTGGTATCGGGCGGATCAGTTTCGAAAATCTCGCGGAATAAATGCCGGTCCTGCAATTCAAGATTACGTAGCAATTCAATATTTTGCTGATACTGAAGCTCCGCTTTTTCATAGGTTTCTTTAAATACAGCCAGATCGTGTTCTTTTTTTCTGACGTCCTTCGATTTGATGAATGTGGTTCCCAGAAGAATAAACAGCAAGCCGAAGGCAATTCCGACCAGCAGAACATAAAGCACATTGCGCCATCGCGAGTGCTTTTTATACACCACTTCGTAGTGCATCGTCTGCGGATTGAAACGTAAATGTTGATCGGACATGTTTTGAAATGTATGCAAAATTAATAAATAAACTAATTTTGCAGATAGTTTTATTAAGTACATTACAGAACAAGCTCCCTATGACCAGCAACGAAATCCGAAAGGCCTTTCTCGATTTTTTCAATTCGAAGTCGCATTCAATTGTTCCTTCAGCCCCCATGG
This sequence comes from Bacteroidetes bacterium GWF2_43_63, assembly GCA_001769275.1. Taxonomy (NCBI): domain Bacteria; kingdom Pseudomonadati; phylum Bacteroidota; species Bacteroidetes bacterium GWF2_43_63. The sequence continues at coordinate 8,193 of MEOQ01000003.1, forward strand.
TGCTTAAGAACGACCCTACATTGATGTTCACCAACGCAGGTATGAATCAGTTTAAGGATTATTTCCTCGGGAACGAAATTCCGAAAAGCAAACGGGTGGCCGATAGCCAGAAATGCCTGCGCGTATCGGGTAAACACAATGACCTCGAAGAAGTTGGCATTGATACTTACCATCATACCATGTTCGAAATGCTTGGCAACTGGTCCTTTGGTGATTATTTCAAGAAAGAAGCCATCGAATGGGCCTGGGAACTGCTGACTGACGTTTTTAAACTCAACAAAGACCGTTTGTTTGTTACCTATTTCGGAGGCGATGAGCATGAAAAGCTTGATCCTGACACCGAAGCCGCAGACTTTTGGAAAACACATATTGACGAAGCTCGCATCCTGCCTGGCTCGAAGAAAGATAATTTCTGGGAAATGGGCGATACCGGCCCCTGTGGCCCGTGCTCCGAAATTCATGTCGATCTCCGCTCCGATGCCGAACGTGCTGCTGTTGACGGAAAAACATTGGTCAACAACGATCACCCGCAGGTGATTGAAATATGGAACCTGGTTTTTATTCAATATAATCGCAATGCATCAGGCAAACTCGAGCCACTGCCGGCAAAACATGTTGATACCGGCATGGGTTTCGAACGGCTGGTAAGAGCTATTCAAAATAAATCATCGAATTATGATACCGATGTGTTTACGCCGTTGATTGCTGAAATCAGCTCTCTGAGCGGGTTTGAATATGGTAAAGACGAAAAGAAAGACATTGCAATGCGCGTAATTGCCGACCATATGCGGGCTGTAAGCTTTGCTATTGCTGACGGTCAGCTGCCTTCTAATGCCAAAGCGGGTTATGTTATCCGCCGCATTCTTCGTCGCGCTGTGCGTTATGGTTATTCATTTCTTGATTGTAATGAACCTTTCATGCATAAGTTGCTCCCTGTCCTTGAAAATCAGATGGGACAACAATTCCCGGAGTTAACAAAACAAAAGGAACTTATTGGCAATGTGATCCGTGAAGAAGAAAACTCTTTCCTGCGCACCCTGGCAACGGGCGTTCACATGTTTGAGAATTATGTTTCAAAACTGGCCGGAAGTAAAACCATTGATGGGAAATTTGCTTTTGAATTGTATGATACTTACGGCTTCCCGATTGACCTGACTTTGCTGATGGCGCGCGAACGCAGTCTCGATGTTCAGATTGACGAATTCAATACTTTTCTCACAGAACAGAAAAACAGAAGTCGCAAAGACGCTGCTGTAGCCGCCGGCGACTGGGTTGAAATTATTCCGGATGTAGTTACTGAATTCACCGGATACGATCATCTCTCCGACGAGGTGCGCATTGCGCGCTATCGTTCGGTGGAACAAAAAGGTAAAATTATTTTTCAGATCGTGCTCGACAAAACACCTTTCTATGCCGAAAGTGGCGGTCAGGTGGGCGATTCAGGCATGCTGAAATCCGAAAAGGATGAAATTGAAATCATTAATACCATCAAGGAAAACCGCTTGATTATTCATGTTACAGACACGCTGCCCGAAGACCCAAAAGCTGTTTTCAAAGCCGACGTGAATGCCGATTATCGTGTCAGCATCATGCGTAACCATTCAGCTACCCACTTGCTGCACGAAGCACTGCGCGCGGTTCTCGGAACACATGTTGAACAGAAGGGATCTCTTGTTTCTCCTGAACATCTGCGTTTCGACTTTTCGCATTTTCAGAAATTGAGCAATGAAGATTTGTTGAAAGTTGAACGTTTCGTCAATGAAAAAATTCGCGAAAATATTCCATTGGATGAACACCGCGAAATGAAGCAGGATGAAGCTTTGGCAATGGGTGCGATGGCGTTGTTCGGCGAAAAATATGGCGACAAAGTTCGCGTAATCCGCTTTGGAAGCAGCGTTGAGCTCTGCGGAGGAACACATATTCCTTCAACCGGAATGATTGGTTATTTCAAAATAGTTTCTGAAAGCGCGATTGCAGCTGGTGTTCGGCGTATCGAAGCAGTGTCGGGTGTACTCGCCGAAGCATTGATTGAAAAGATGGACGAACAACTCCGTGGTCTGAAAGAAATATTCAAAGGAAAGGATCCTGTTGTTGCCGTGACCGAATTGAATGAAAAACTTTCAGGACTTCAGAAAGAAATGGAAGCCCTGAAAAAAGAAAAGCTGATTTTGCTTGCGCCCTCATTGCTGGCTGAAGCCAAAGATATAGCAGGTATAAAATTCCTCGGGAAAATACTGGATGTTCCAACCGGTGATCTGAAAGACATTGCCTTCGGACTCCGCACTCTGAGCGACAATCTGGTGGCTGTGCTTTGTTCCGCCAACGGCGAAAAGGCCGGAATCACGCTTCTGATCAGCGATAAGCTTGTGAAAGAAAAAGGCTTGAACGCCGGTCAACTTATTCGCGAAATTGCCAAACCCATCAACGGCGGTGGCGGCGGCCAACCTTTCCTGGCCTCAGCCGGCGGCACCAACAAAGATGGTTTGAGCGAAGCCATTGCAGCTGCTGAAGCAATTTTCGGAAAGTAATCGCTGTGCGACGTTTGCAACGTCGCACACCCCTAATAGGTATTCCACCCACTCATTTCGCCAACAGCCTTCCGCACTTTTTCGCGCGTAGCTCCGGCCGGATAACCAACTGAAATCAGCAGTGGCACACGTCTTCCGGATGGTATGTGTAGTAACATTTTTACTTCTTTTTCATTGAACCAGCCAATCATGCAGGTTCCGAGTCCAAGCTCGGCCGCCTGCAGGCAGAACTGATTTGCTGCAATTCCAATATCGAGCAATGAATATTCTTTGTCTTTGATCACACTTCCGATTTTTGAAAGAATATTCATTTTTTCGAGCACGAGGGCAACCATCACTGGTGCTTGCGTAGCAAATCCATTCATGCCAAGGCTGGCAGCACATTCCGCTATTTTGTTTTTCAGCTCCGGATCGTCAACCACTATGAATTTCCATGGTTGCGAATTGTTTGCCGAAGGCGCTATGCGTGTCGTTTCAATACATTGTTGCAGCTTTTCCTTATCAACTGGCTGATCCGAATATTTGCGATCGCTCTGACGTATTTTGGCTAGTTCTGTGAAGGTCATGTCTTTTTAATTTAGTTGTAGGTTTTTCTTTTGTTTTTGTACTTTATAGCTTCCAAAAATAAAATGGAAAGTAATGAAAGCGAGCACAGTATTAGTACTGTAGTGTGGAGTATATTAAAAGTCGTTCTATCAATAAAAATTTCAAGTATTAATAAGCCAGCTAATAAGTACCAAAGAAAACGAATTTGAATTTGTATTTTTCTATACACTATAGCATTACTCCAATTCCTGAATGTTTCGTTGTCAGGATTGTTTTTCATCAACCATTTAAAATCATAATGTGATTTAGAGTAATTTCTCAATTCAAAATTGGCAACGCCTCTATCGAAACGTAGGATTCTATAAAAGTCAACATCATTCATTTTTGAAAGATCAAAGCCATTGTAATTCTCAAAGAGAACTATGGCTTTATCAAGATAAGTTAATGCTTTTAAATAAGATTCTTTAGTTACTAAATGATGCGCGTAGTCAGCGGTAAGCCGCATAACCGCTTCATGATTTTCGTCCGTGGTGATTTCTTGATTTTCAATAAGGAATGTGTTTTCTTCATACAAGCGAATAAATGCTTCCGGCGATTTTGTTTCGCCTGCTGTATAAACCTTATCGTATAGTTCTTTAATAGTCATTTTGGGATTTGAAGTGAAACTGCAAATTAAAGAAATTTTGTAGAATATAGAATATTGGGAAAATTCTTTTTCGGGAAATTGGGACAATATCAGAAATAAATAAATCAGTCTAGTCCAGACATGTTATCAATTCTACCGTGCAAACGCCTGCACCTCATCAATCAATCCCTGATCAAATGCCTCTTTCACGCAGTCCCATTCGCCGAGGCGATTGAAATACAAACTTGCATAATTGCGCTGGATCTGCGTTCCGTGAAACAGGTAAAAACGAATTTGCTCAAACCCTACATTTGAGGTGACCACGCCTAACGCAAAATCAACAAATCGTGTCATCGCAAAATCAGCATGAACGGTAAGATGCTCAAATATAAAATCCACATCAGCGGCAGTGCCTGATTCAGCCCGCTCAATAAGCTCCTGAAGCTTTCCGTGGAAGTGATGTCGCGACATGATATACAAAGATACGAAATCGTTAAACCTCCAGCAGCAAACAATCACAGCTGCGCGAAGTTTCTTCGTACAGCTGTGCGGAGTTTTCCAACTCCGCACTGTACTGGCCTTAATTTTGCAACGCGCTTGCTCATTTTTAACTAAACAGCTGTGCGAAGTTTTTTAACTTCGCACACAAATAATAGCCACCATGAAACACTTCGCCATTCTCATCCTGCTTGCTTTAGTATCTGCAGCCGGCGTAGCTCAGAACGAAGCCGTTGTTGTATTTGATAAGGAAAATTTTCTGGGCGACTCGCGAAATATTTATAGTCACTGGAATCCGGAAGGCCTTTCTGATGTATTCAATAACCGCATCGGCTCGATTGATATTCCGGAAGGGACATGGCTTATCATCTTTGATGAAACAGGCTTCCGCGGACATCATCTGGTGCTCGAAAGCGACTGGACTGCTACTGGTGATTTTGCTGCATGGAACAACAACATCAGCTCCATCCTTGTGATGCGCGATGCCGAGAGCGGACTCCCGGTGCAGCAAACACCTGTAAATACTAACACTACGACAAATTCTTCAAACTGGAATACTTCAAATTCCAATGATAATTCGAATCAAACTATCTACATCGAACCAGTTGTTCAAAACAATTATATTCCACAAAACTCCGGAGTTTTTTATAACATTGAAGCAGCCGTGAAAAACCCGGAAGCTGTCATTGTCCTTGATGTTCGAGGACAGAACCTGACCACCTGGCCGTCATTTTTCAGCAACATGAAAAACCTGCAGGAGCTCTATATCAGCAACAACAGTTTCAGTTCATGGCCATCTTTTTTCAGCGATTTGAAACAGCTGCGTGTAATAGTTGCTGAAAACAATAATTTTACTTCGTTTCCATCGTATTTTTCCGAATTGAAAAGTCTCGAAGTATTGGATTTATCAGGCAATCCCATTACTTCATTTCCGTCATTTTTTCACGAGCTCTCATCGCTGCGCGAATTGGATATGAGCAATACGAAAGTCAGCAGTTTTCCATCGTTTTTCAATGAATTGACCAGTCTGGAAAGTCTGAATATTGCGCATACCGATATCAGTAGTTTTCCTTCATTTTTTGATGAGCTCATACGCCTGCGCTGGATGGATATTTCCGGAACCGGAATCACGGATCTGCCCTATGGGATTCGTTCTATGAATATTGTGATTGTTGGCAGACCGGACTGAGAAGAGACTTCTCGTCAGAAAAAACCACTAAGTTCCCGGTTGAACCTGAAAGTGATGTAGCTGTTTTATTCTCCGTCAACTTCCTCAATAGTCAGATCATCATTATACACAACTCCGGCTGCAATTTCTGGTGAACAATATAATCCAAAGTGCGCCTGAGCAAGTTTGTTGTCAACGCCTTCCACATTGGCCCATGAAACCAGCAGCCCGTTTTGCCACACCTTTGCGTAACCGTTTTCACCTAAGTCAAGATAAATTTTTATTTCAACCCATTCGCGCTGTGGAAAAGGGATGCTGGATGTCTGGAAAACATGTTCCTGCTGACCTTGTAGTGGCACATGCATCAGATGGATATATCCCTCCTGGTTCAAATTAACAAGAACTGTTCTGCTCCAATTATCTGACTCATCGCAGGAAAATGTGGCGAGACTGAACCAGTCGTTTTCACCACCGGCGGTATCGGCTTGCAGAGCCATGTCGAGCCACACTTTGAAGGTGATGTAGCAAGGTGTGGTAAATGAACCTCCATCCGTTTTATACAGCTGAATAGTGGGATAAGCGCGATGATTGTTGTTTTGGATTGCTGTAGATGGAGCATTGGGTCCCGTTATCCACGCTTTATGCGAAAAATTGCCGTTGAAAACAATGGAGTCGCTCAGCTCATGAAAACATGTATTCAGATAACCTTGTGGTGTGATGTAGAATCCATCAAAGTCGGCAATGCTTTCAAACGATGTTTCGAATGCCCGTTTTTCTTCTTCATCCTTGCGGCATGAAGTGCAAAGCAGAACAACTATCAGAAAAGGACTTAGTATTGATTTCACATGTTGCGGTTTAATCCATAGCAATATTACAAAGTTTTTTCTTGCTTTCGCATATTAGTGTTCCCCCAATGTGCCTGTTGACCTATACTTGCTAGAGTTTACCTCGCCGACATTACTCCGTTGAGGTCAATATGACGTTCAACACTTCGACGGAGTTTACCCCGCTGTTCATACTTCGACTCCGCTCAGCATGACAGCGGCGGGGCTCAGTGTGACAAAGGCGGGGCTAAAATGTCAGGGAGTGCACCCAACATTTTGGCGTTCGCATGACTTAGTTTGAGAATGGGAGTGGAGCGATCCCGGAATCGTTGGGTGCTGTCGGCTTATTTAATTCTTTCCTTAGCACGGACCCTTCACCATGACATAAAACTCCTTCAATTCCCTTTTTTTATCAGGGCTCAGTTGGTGCCAGCGAATACCCTGAATGGCGCCTTCCAGCGCGCATAACTTATTGATGCAGGCTTCGGAATCGATAGCGCTGATCCGGATAAATGCGTTTTCACTGCCAACTGCTTTTAGTTGCGCTGGAGTTTCAATCCCTGCCTGCATGAGCAGCTCTGCAAGCGTTTTGCCTATATTCGGCAATGAAGTAAGATGTGCTTCTGCAATTGCCATGAATGATATTTCTTTGAACAATATTACAAATATATCTTGTTTGCTCAAACTAATAATAAATTATTTGCAGCAGAAAAAATGAAATTCATTCCGTCAGGATTTAAGGAACCGGGCGGAATAATATTTACCCTTGTATAGACCTACGATACAATATACACCAACATTGAGATGCTGAATATTGAGCGAATATAACCGGCTTTCATAAAGAGACCAAGAAACAAGTTTTCCGTTTGCATCAAAGATTTTAATTTCATCAAAGATGTCTGATGTTTCAATGGTTATAAAGGACTCGGCAGGATTGGGAAAAACCTGAATAACAGGGTTGTTGTTTTCTGCCAATTGTTCAATCCCCGTATTGCCCGAAACGGTTAGCACGGCCGTGTTTTCTGCAGAAAGGCTGTAGCCGTCGAACAGACAATAGTTGAATGAGTCCACACCGTTGAAACCGTCAAAAGGATAATACTCAAAAGATCCATCGTTGTTCAGCTGCACCTGCCCGTTGGCAGGAGGCTGAGTAATCAGCGCAACCATCAGCGATCCGTCGAGATCAAAATCGTTTTTCAATACGCCATCAACCGATGCAATATTCACCGGATAAGTTTCGTCATTGAAAATAAACGAATCACGGACAGCTATGGCGGCTGTATTGAATTCAGGAAGCCGGTCCTTCATCACATAGTACGATGTTTTTAAAGTATCAGTCAGCGAATCTGCATTTACAACGGTCCACGTATTCCATAAAAACCTGTCGGGAGTTGTAACCCAGACACTGTCGTACCAGACAGCGATATTTATTCCTTCTGTAACGGTGTCTTCTTTGGTCGGCGTCAGGCGATTGTCGTTCAACACTTTCAGCTGATCCGGCGCAACCACATTCAGCAGGCTCCAGGGAAGCCTGATTGCGATTTTATCGTCATAAATGGTTATGGCATCTTTTGATGAAGGGCTCTGAAAACTGTAATTGACCTGTAAACTCCCGACATATTGAACGGCCGAATTTTCACTGTTGTTTTTCCATCTGACAATAACCCAGGGAGCGCCGTCGCTGGCAATGGAATGATAAACCTGCATGGAATCTGAGGTCTGATGCCATATTCCATAGGTGTCATATGCTTCCGTGACATATAGTTCGGCCGAATAATTTGTAATATGCAGAAAAAATTCGGACCGGACCGGAATGATCGTACCATCGGGCAGCTGCGATTCTCCAAGACTGTCAGCATAGGTGTCAAGGGCAATCCACATGTTGTCCGGGATATTCAACGGGTTCAGCAATCCGATTTCCATTTCGAAAAATGAATAATTGGCATCTGCTTTTATTGTTGTGATCGGCGAAGGATTTCCGAAAGAAATGATAGGGTGCATGCCGGGAATTTTATTGTAGCGGATTAATCCGAAATTCTGTTCGGCAGCTTCAATATTATGCCATCTCACGCGGCTTTCAGGAATATAATCCAACGGATCGGTAATCCAGGTTCGCTTGAACCATTCATCAATCCATGCAAAGTGGATACCCCCGCCACAGCCGGAACTTTCAATTGTTTTAAGAATACGAATATTCGTTTCGCCCTGTTCTGATTCATCAAAGCCGCCATGGTTCATGCCTGATGACGCATAATGAGCTGTGCCCCAGCTCGACGGAACACCACATTCGGCAATTATGAGCGGGAAGTCTTGATAGTGATCTTTAAGTGCGTTGAGATAGCCCAGATAGCTGTTTGATCCATAATTGTCGAAATATGTCAGATAATCAGATTGCTCACTCACAAAATCGGGATAGTACGGATATGCATGATAACTAATGAAAAGCCCTGCCGGGGCATTGGTCATGATGATTTTCGACAGGTCAACCGATGCGGTGTCTTCGTCAGCGTTTAATTCTTCCGGGTGTGTCAGCGGATCAAGAGTCGGCCAGGATGACATACTGACGGGTCGCTGTGTGTTGTAGCCTGCATTTTCATAGAATACCAGATGGTCAAGCGACTCCGTTATCCACGCTTCGGAGGCAGTGGCATTGTTAATGGAAAAGTGATTGCCTGAATAGCTGGTTATTCCTGTGTGATTTGCATTCGTCGTGAGAATTTCGCCTGGAAAGATTTCCCGGCCAATAATATAAGCCAGACACCATTGAGATACGTCGGTAGAATAATTGCCATAGGCCTTTCCCTGCCGCACTGGAATTGTTTTGTTTCCATGAACACAATCAATGTTTTCCTCTGCTTCGGAATAAAACGTGTCGGTCAGGAAATACAGATCGTTTGAATAGCCAGTGAGTTCTTCGTTTAGCCACACACCCTGGATGAACAGCAAGGGATTTTGGCGGTTTTGCAGATTGAAGGAATCAAGGACTTCATAAAATGCTGGAAAATGCAAAGTATAGAGCCGTATGCAGTTAAAACCGGCATCCTTTATCTGTGTGAACCATTTTGAATAATCTGCTCTTGTTGCGGCCAGCTCACCAGGAAATGTGCCCGGAACAGAGATTCCAAGGTTTGTACCTTTGACGAAAAACGGAACATATTCTGATCCATTCCATATCGTTAAGTGAGTATTGTCGGTCGAATAAGGATAATGCTGACTAAACGCACGATTTGTCAAAAGAATCAGCAGCAGCGTGAAAATTATTCCGGTTGCTTTCATTGTGGATTTTCTGACAGATATATGATGACTTCGTCTCTGTATTTACGGTCGGTCTGCATGATGTGGCTGATAAACCATTTCTTGATAAACATGGTCAGTTTTTCAAACAGCAACGTGTTTTTATAATTCAGTTCCAGCTTCATTTCCGAAACTTTCTGGATGAAAAATCCATGCTGGGCAATATGGCTTTCAATATCAGCATAACCCGATTTCCTGAGTAATTCCTCTTCGGTTTTGAAATGCTCCAGAATATAATTTTCCAATTTTTCAACAATGTTTTTCAATTGATCATAGTTGTTCAGATCAGCGTTCCTGCATTCGTTTTCCCACAATTCGAAAAAGCCGCGGTGCTGTTTGTCAATTTCGCTTATGTCAAGCAAATAGCTGTCTGTCCAGTTTTCCATAGTATGATATTTTTATTTGTCAAAAGAAGTCCTTGTCATTTTACCCCATCCTTTTTTATCTCTTTTAATGAAATAGGAATAATTTCCCAATAGTGAAAAATACACATTCATGGGGTGATAAATGAGTATTTCGGCCATGGCGATAAAAAACACAGAGAACAAAAATTTGTAACCTTTGTAACGGTTGAAGATACGTGTTTCATAATAAACCGCAAAAGAAGAAAAGAACAATGAAAATGAAAAAACGAATATAAGAAGAATTATGAACACAGGAACATTGATTGAGGCAAAAACAACCATAAAGAGGAAGTACAACAGACCCAGCGTTTCAATAATGGGAGCCAGCCATTCGAAAAACACCCAGTAGGGGAAGCTTAACAATCCCATTTTCCCATACCGCGGATTGAAGAAAAGATTTTTATGTTTCAGCACAGTGTCGATGGAGCCTCTTGTCCAACGGTTTCGCTGATTGCGCAGTGTTTTCAGTTTCGATGGTACTTCGGTCCAGCAGAGCGGATCGGGAATGAAGGCTACTTTGTATTTTTGTTTTGCTACCCGGTGCATGTATTTCCGCATTCTAACCACCAGTTCAAAATCCTCACCTACAGTCGTAACGTCGTAGCCTCCGGCCGCAATGGCAATTCTTCGGTCGAACAAACCAAAAGCACCGGAAATAATAAGCAATCCATTTATCCGGCTCCAGGCCATGCGACCAAGGGTAAATGCCCTGAAATATTCCAATACCTGAAATTTCGCCCAGAAGTTTTTCGGATAATTTACTTGTACAATCCGCCCTTCTTTGATTTCGCACGAATTTGCAACCCGCACAACTCCGCCTGCCGCAATCACTTTTTTGTCACTTTCTTCAATAAATGGTTTCACCATGCGCAAAACAGCATCATGCTCAACGATGCAATCCACATCTAAAGCCAGAAACAAATCGGATCTTGAAACATTGATGCCGGCATTCAATGCATCCGCCTTGCCTCCGTTTTCCTTATCTACAAATATCAGATTTGAATAGGCGGTGTTGGTCGATTTGTAAATGCTTCGGATCCGGGCTGTTTCGAAGGACAGATTGCTCGCATAATCAACTTCTGTCAGACTGTAATGTTCAATCACTTTCCGCAGACTGTCATCAGTGCTGCCATCATTGATCACAATGACTTCAAGCTTTGGATAATCGAGTGAAAGAAGGCTTCTGATGTTTTCTATTATTGATTTTTCTTCGTTGTAGGCTGGCGCTATGATGGAGATTGACGGGAGCTCCTTGAACTCCTTCATAGAACTAAATCTGAAGTGCTTCGACCGCCTGATGTAGAACGACAGATCGACCGACGACAGAATGGAAATGAATATATAGCTCAGAAAAAGAAATGAGCCATAAATCAGGAAAAACGAGTTTAATATGTCGTAGAAAATATTCATGATTTGCTGAAATTAATTAATGAACACACACGACACTTCTTTGTATGCCAGTGCCAGTTCATCATCTGTTACACCATCAAATTTTGCAAGTAGATTAATGTCACTCTTAAACAAAATCTTTAAAGTTTCAATCTTCACCAGAAGTGGTTGACTGTAGATGACAGAACTTAGAAAATCAGAAATCCTGTTATTCGTAATAATCTCTGATTTTTGCAGAATGATCAATCTGATTTCTTCAGTTTCTTTTTCAAATCTTTCAATGATCAGATCAGCAACTTCATTGATCGAAACAACTGAAAGCAAGGCGTCCCACCCAAGTTTTCTGATTACCGGATCGGAGTTGTCAATAAATCCGGCGATCAGGGCTGTATTCTCAGTATTGCTTGAATAGCGGTATTTTGCAAGTATAAGCCCCAGTTTGTTTTTATTGATATTGTCCGATGACAACAGGGCTTTGTAATCAATGTTGACTTTCTGATTTTTCAGAACCGAATTTACAATAACATTGATATCGAGCATTGAGAGCTCAAACTTTTCACCAATGAAATTCAATAGGTATTCATCGTTTTTCATCAGTCGTATCAGTGCGGCATATGCTTCGGTTCTCAATGCCACATTTTTGCTGCGGGCAAGTTTCATAATCTGCTTATCATTGCTGTTGATCCTCAGGTATGAAATTATTTTGACAGCGAGAATTTTGTCATCAAATTCGCCCTGATAAAGAAACGACTCAATTTTTTTTTGCAACTGCAATCTGTTGATCAGATGCAATAATCCGACGCTTAAGTCCATCGCAAGTGTTTCCTGAATTTTGAGATGCGCTTCTATAAACGATGTCAACTGAGACCTATTTTTCAGATATGGTTTTATCTTGCGGAACAGTCGCCGCCTGCGGGCTTCGGTGTTGAAATAATCCGACAGGAAATAATTTGTCAGGATGTAAGAAAAGAACGCATAATATCGTTCCCTCTGTGCATTTTCACGCTCACGCTTAATAGTGAAATACAAACTGCGAGCGATAAAAATAAAAATAAACGAAACTGACACAAAAATAAAACAGAAAACGAAATATATCCAATCAGGAAATTGTTGAATGAACTGATAAAAGGGATTTGTGAAGTGTATTTCTGAAAACGTTGTTTCAGGCTTGTTGAAGATGTAAAACAAGGCAACAAACAGCGCAATTACAATCACCCAGAATAGAACATTCAGTGCGGTTCGCGTATATTTCATGGTATTTGCTAAAAACATATCAGAATTTGTGTTTGAACAAAATTTCGATTGTGTATCTGTTTCTGAAACTTCCGGCAGTGTATTCCTCAGAGGCATAGGCTGCTGAAAGTCTCAGTTCATTGAATCTGACTAGTGCAATATTCTTTTCAAGTTTAATACGATAGTTTTTCAGAAGCAGATTTTCCGCCGGATTTGACAGCGAATAGCGCTCGTCGGGTGAGTTTCCATATATAAGCTCAAGACCCCAGAAGCTGGTGGAATTTCTGGCGTAATATCGTGTATTTAAAACGGCTGTGAGCGCATTTTTTGAATTCTGAACTACATAGTATGGACGCAGCGAAAACCACCAGTTTCTGTAGTACTTGCCGATGTGTCCGGTAGCAATAACCACATTATTGTTGCCTGTATTGAGAAAACGTCCGCCAAGACTAAATTCCATGTTTTTAAACGCAGGCAGGTAATACTCCACTCCAGCTCTGTGCTCAGGGAAAAGTTTGTTATAAATACCGGCTCCATAGTTCAGATATAGATAATGGCCGTTACTGAACGACTGATAAAGGTCTGCTTCGATCTGCAGGTCATTACTATTGAACCGGTTTGCGAAATTTAATCTGGGAATCAGTGTGGTTTTTTTTATTCTGAATGCGTAATCTGCATATAAAAGATGTTGCGTATCGGTGTTGTTTTCATCGAAAAGATCGATGGAGTAGAACAGAGACAAAGTGTTGGCACGGCTGAGCGTTTGCATTTCGTTGTACAGTTGCTTCAATGCTGTCGAATCAAGCAGGTTTGTATTGTTTTCAATCAATTCAATGCCCGCATCATATTCTCCAAGAAATTTATAAGCCAGCGACTGTTTCAGAACAAGATTGTATTGATTGCTGTAATTGTTCTGCATTGCAATTTCAGAAACTTCGAGCAGCCTCTTGTAGTCTTTGGACCAAAGCAGAATGTTCAGCCATGAATCATACAGTTCATCATTTTCAGGATTGATGGAATAGGCTTTGTCAATAAAGCGGATGGCATTCTCATAACTCCCTTTCCAGGCATATACATTGGCTTCGAATACCATTACATCGTAGCGCCCGGGATGAATTTTCAGTACCGTTTCTGCTTTTTCAATTGCAGCATCGTACTTGCCTGCACGCGAATCAAGGATGGCCTCTTCGAACAGGGAATCCGTGTTCACCTGAGCAGTGAGCAGAATTGTGATGGAAATAGATATTAAGAACAGGACAGATCGTTTCATGCTTTTTCGTTCTTTAGTGGTAGCAGTTCCTGAAAAGTTTTCACTACGGAATCAGGATTGAATGGTTTTTTGATAAAATAATTGGCTCCTGTCATAAGGGCCTTTCTTTCGCCTTCATATTCGGATACTCCGCAATATATGAAAGGACATGAAATCTTTCTTTTCAGCCTTAAGACCGAAATAAGTTCATAACTCGAAGTGCCGATAATCTCATCGTTCACAATTATCAGATCAACTTTGCCCTGTTCCGAAATCTTTCCGGCATCGGAAAAGGAAGTGTATATGATCAGCCTGGTGTCTGTTTCCGTTTTTTCAATAATTCGCTTGATGATCTGATTGAAAACCATATCGATTGAAAACAAAACAATCGTGTATTTCTTGTTGTCGTTCATTTTTTTAAGGAATTGTAATAATCAGCCAGTATTTTTTCCAGCATCGGGCGGTAGAATTTCCAGAAGAAACTGCTGCGTTCAAGCATTTCGGAAGGATAAAACAGAAAATCGAAATTCTGAACAAATCTGAAACCTGATGAAGAAATTGAAATCGGATTATCTGAAAAATCGCCTGCTAAGTAGTAATAAGGATAGTCTTTGTTCATCAGTACAGCCGGAAAGCTTTCAGGAATTTCCCATTGCTTCAGAACAGAAGCTCCTTTCTCATTTGTCTCGATTTTGTATTCTGAAACCATCTCGTTTGATTCACCCGTTCTGCATATGTCAAACCAGAAAGGATATTTAATTTCTCCGGCTACATTGTAATATTCGGCATACACAGAACCGGTAACAATATGCGGAACTTCGTTGGTCAGATGTGTTTCATTTTCAAGAATGACAATTCTGTCGTCATTGCGAACAAATGCAATCCCTGCTTTCTTAAACGGCCAATGGCCATTGTTCTGATCTTTATAATTCCGTATCAGCCAAAGTGGGATTTCCTTATTATTTGTTGTATCCAGATTGTCGAAATAGCGGCCGACCCAGCCGGTCCAGGTGATATCAAACTCTTCTTCATAGTCTTTTCTGATCTCGGGAGAAGTCGGCGAAGCAAATGTATTGAACTCATTAATAATCAGCTTCTTTTTATTTTTCATAATTCTGAGAAACTCCAGCTCGTTTTGTGACATGCCACCGTAAATCAGCTCAGATCTTTCGCCCATGCGGCCCGGCTTCATATGAGGTTTTGCCTGCGGGTATTCATTCAACCATTCAATCCTGTAAATTCCATACAGATCCGTGTAAAAGACCATATCATTCGCATCGGCCAGTTGCACCAGATACTCTCTGCTTTTTTCTTCCAGATCGTTTATTGTGTAGCCGCCGTTTCCGTCGGGGAAAAAGCCTATGTAATCCTTTTCCGGTTCATAAAAGGTATCATCTGGTTTCATGTATTTGTTTTGACGAAGCACCCAAAAGAAAGACATGTGTTCCTGATATTTCCTGTTCAGTACGGTCTTATCCAGAATGACAACCTTTAATGTTTTCCGGGGAGAAAAGTACCATGACAGAAACATGAATGCAGGTATTGCAATCAGCAAAACCAGAAATGTCAGAATTATTATTCTTATGTGAACTTTTTTCATTGCGTAAAGATATTATCTGCCGCATGTGTTTTTTTTCATTTCATGATATTTTGTAGGGTGATAATTATCATGTTTTCCGTCATCTGGTTACATTTGGATGGGCGACTTGTTTTGTGTCAATGTGATAGAAGTCATTGTCCTGCTGAGCCCCGCCGCAGTTATGCTGAGTCCCGCTGTCATCCTGAGACATCCAGCAAAACGCGTTTTGCAACCAGAAATAAAAAATGACAATGGGGCAAACATAATATTCCATCGTCCAATGGCGACGAAGGAGGCAGAGGATATGGAATCGTTATGTTTGCGGCAAAACCGACGATTCCATATTCTGCGATTCTCTCCGAACGATGGAATATCGGTTTTGCTGATTTGTTTGACTTTTAGTGGTATAAGATAGTGTGTCATTAGCAGCGGAGTCGAAGGATCGACAGTCGAATTTACTCCGTCGAAATGTCGATAGCAGGATAAACTCCGGCCGGGAACTAAGCCCTTGTTTTTCGTTGATTTTTGGCACGACCTTGAATTCACTTGAAAAATTTCCTATTTTCGCATATCAATCCTTCCCGATGAAACAGATTATTTTTTTAGTTGCACTGATCTTTTCAATCACTGTATCTGCCCAGCAGAGCGCCAATGATTTCTACGATGCCGGCACCGCAAAGCTAAACGCAAAAGATTACGCCGGTGCAATTCCTATGTTCACAAAATGCATTGAAATTAGCCCTTATTACTACGAGGCATATGTCGATCGCGGACGCTGTCAGTTTGCGCTTGGGAAGAAGGATCTGGCGCTGGCCGATTACAATCTGGCGCTGACAAAAAAGAAGGATTTCTACTTTGCATTTTACTACAGAGCGCTCTGGTACAAGGATGCAAAGCAAATGAAAGAAGCGCTGGCCGATATAACTCAGGCAGTGAACATTCGTCCGAAAGCAGCGGACCCCTACATCCTGCGCGCAGCCTGGTATGCAGAGCAGAACAACAACGATGCAGCACTCGCCGATTACAACAAAATTCTTGAAATCCGGCCCGATGACCCGGCTACATTGGTGTCGCGCGGAAAAATTTATTTCAATAAAGATATGCAGGAGCAGGCCTTTAATGATTTCTCGAAAGTAATTGACAAGAATAAAACATTTGGCGAAGCCTACTACTGGCGAGGTATTTTGCTGGAAAAACTGGAACGGTATCCGGTCGCCATTGAAGATTATACAGCAGCCATTGCAACTAAATTTTCGAATGAAGACATTTATCGACGCCGCTATAAATTGTGCATGGATGCTAAGCAATTTGAGACCGCAATTTCAGATCTCACGATTTTATTGACAACTTTTGCACCGAAAGATGCCTTGTTGTGGAACGCGCGTGGTCTCTGTTATGCGGCCACCAATCAGCACGAGCTTGCGATTGCAGATTACAACAAAGCGGTTCTGAACAACAGAGATTTCGAAGATGCTTATATCAACCGCGCCGACAGTAAAGTGGCAACAAATAAAGAAGCTTCGGCGCTCACTGATTACAATAAAATAATTCTCATCAACCCGAAAAACGGCTATGCATGGGAAGGCCGCGGCATCTATTATTTTAAAAAGAAAAATTACACAGCTGCGCTCGAAGACCTTGACAAAGCGGTAAAATTCAGTCCTGAATCTGGCAGAGCCTATTTTTATCGCGGTGTTTTGAAAGATCAGGCAGGAGATAAAAAAGGAACCTGCGAAGATTTGCAAAAAGCAGTTGACCTGAAATACGAAGGTGCTGCAGAAGCAAAGAAGCGCGCCTGCGGCGATGATAAGGGATCGTTTTAATGTGCTAGTTTGCTGATTTGCTAATGTGCTGATTTGCTAATGTGCTGATATATTGATGTGCTAATTTGAAAATGTCAGTTGCTTAATTTTGTCTTTATACTTTTATCTTTTATCTTGCGAAGATATGCGACTTCGTCGATGTGTTGCTTAGCCTATTTAAGAATATGAATAAGGTTTTACAATTCGAAATCTCTAAACACTTTTTGAAATATACCATTCAAGAAGTGCGGCTGTTTGTTTGTGGGGCTATCTAATGTTTATTCACGCATTTACATTTTTTGTGATAATTATAAAATTTCTTCAATAATTGTTTTGGCATTTGAATATTATTACTTTGCAATCCAAATTTGATTTTCTCTTTATTGATTTTTGATGAAAAAGCAAAAAAATTGGAATTGATATCACCATCATGTTCTATCAATAAATCATAAATTAAAGTTTTAGAATTGCAATCAAAGTCAAATTGATTAATGGCTATTTCTTTAATTTTTTGATTTGATGATGTTTTAAAATAGATTTTCATGTTTTTTATGTCATAAACAATTGACCATTCTGCACTTAATGCAACACTATCAAGAATTTCAAACGAATAATCAATTATTGAGCTGTTATTTTCAATGCCATAATTATTTATCATACGTGCTGCGGTTGTGAATCTGCAATCAATATTTCTTCGGTATTTCGATAATGACGTGTTATATGAATCATTTTCCAAAACAGTAGTCGGCAAATTGCCGCTTTTATAAACGATCATTGAATTATTTTGAAATTCGATGACTGCTGAATTTCCTGAACCATCACAAATCAGAAAATGCAATTCTTCTTCGATGGAACTTATTCTTAAGAATTTATTACTATTTATTACATCATCAATCGTTTCAGAATTATCTAATTGATATTGAATCCATTGAAATTCATTTATAGCGTTTCTATTATCAAAGTTTTCATATTCTGCACTTGCAAGCATTATTTCAATGACTAAACCTTTTTCATTAATTCCACCAAAAGGAAATTCTTTGCCAAATTGATTAAATGTAATACTTCCATATTTTGAAGTCCATTCAATCGGGGTTTCAGGTGGAAAAACCAATGACGTTTTTTTTATATTTCGTTTATTTACGACAATAATTCCGTTTTCTGAAAACCAATCCAGATTTCGCCCAAAAACCAGTTCATTTGCCGTTTTTATTATAAATGTTGTGCATGTAAATCCACTTAATGAATTTATTATTAGCAAAACTAGAATAATTATTTTTTTAATCATGAATCATTTTTTTACATATAACGTCTTAGCATTGTATCCATCATTTTGTAACAAAAATACAGCTTTTTATAAAATCATTATAAGGAAACTCTTTTTTTACCGCTGACTATTCTCACTGATCATCAACTCAACACTTGCCAAAAGCTAACAACTAGTTTGGAATTATTTTGTAACGATTGTAACGTATGTAACGCGTAACGAAAGATCAAACTCACGACTGATCACTTTTAAAATCCGTTCAGCGTCATAGTCACTGTCGGAATCAGCAGCAGAAAGCCGAGAATAATAAGCATTAAAATGAATTTCCAGGCCCATTTAAACCAGCGTTCATACGGAATTTTTGCCATGCTGAGAACGCCAAGCAAAACGCCAGACACAGGTGTAATCATATTTGTAATGCCGTCGCCGAGCTGAAATGCAATTACAGAGGCCTGACGTGAAATTCCGATAAGATCGGAAAATGGCGCCATCAGCGGCATAGTGAGCGCAGCCTTGGCCGAGCCCGATGGCATAATGAGATTTATAGCGGTTTGAACTACATACATGCCACTGACCGCAGAATATTTATTGTGCGAAAACAGCGAGGAGAGCGAGTTTAGAAGCGTATCAACAATGCCTCCTTCCTGCAGAATAATAATAATGCCGCCTGCAAGACCAACAATCAGTGCAGCAGAGAAAATATCTTTGGCACCATCGAGAAAATGTTTGGTGAATTCATTGGGTCGGTAATTAGCCGCAATGCCGCCCATGAGGCCCATTCCAAAGAACAGCGCGGCAATTTCGCGAATGTACCAGTGAAAACCAAGTACGCCGATAACGAGCGAAATTATTGTAAAAAGCATAATGTGCAAAATATACAACTGCACGCTTTTGCGCAACAGAAGCCATATTCCGGGAATAACAAACAGAAATGTAAGGACTGGCAACGCCGGAATTGTTACAGCAAAGGATCCAACCGTGATATCTGTATAAGGATATTCCGTCCAGAAAGCAATCAGCGACAACAGAATAATTCCAAAGGAAACCCATGCTGAAATACCCGCCTTTGTTTCAATCGGATGTTCATTGCTAGTTGCCTGATCGCGCCAGTACTGATCGGTTTCGTACACAACAGAGCGTTGCGGATTTTTATATACTTTGTTGGCATAAATCAGGATGTAGGTAATTCCGAAAATATTCAAAACAACCCACATAAAAAGTCTGTATTCAAGACCGCTGAACAGCGGAATCTGTGCAATGCCCTGTGCAATTCCGATGGTGAAGGGATTGAACATGGCACCTGCAAAACCCAGTGCTGCTCCCACAAAACACATACTTACGCCAACAATACTGTCGTAGCCCATTTTGATGGCAAGTGGAACAAATATTATTACGAATGCGATTGTTTCTTCACTCATTCCGAATACAGCACCGAATATTGAAAACATGAGCATAATGAGTGTGATGAGAATATTCCGGATGCCGATTTTTCGGAACAGTTTGTATTTTTCAAGTCGTTCAGCACGACTCAGAAATTTGATGATACCAATGTCGAGCGCTTTTGAAGAATTAATGATCCAGAAAGAAGCACCAATCACCAGAATAAAAACTATGATATCTGCTTTATCTACAAAGCCATCATATATTGAAGAAAGAATTTCCCAGCTTTGCGGATTGGTCTCGGTTTCGTGATAAGAGCCTTGTACAACGACATCGCGCTCCACGCCATTCACCATAATTTTTTCGCGCTCGAAAGCGCCACCCGGAACAAACCATGTGGCTGCTGCTGCGATAAGGATTATCGTAAAAACAATGACGTATGTACTCGGTATCTGTCGTTTCTTTTTCAGCTGGTCACTCATATGCGCTTGGTATTTCGTTGCGAAGATAATTATTTTGCGATGTTTTAGAAAAGAAAATCTTTTGTCATTCTGAATCTGGCTCACAGAGCAGATTGATGAGCAGAACCATTTTCCCTCCTGAGGAAAACGAAAAATTTCAAACTGGCTATAAGTGTGTGATTCAACATGGTTATAGCCAAAGTAAGAGAAACTTGCGTAGAAACGTGTTTACAAAGACTTTCAATCAAGCGAAAATTACTATTTTTGAAACATGAAATCTTTCACTGATATTATTTGCATTGAGCTTGGACTAAAGCCAACGCAGGTTGCCAATACAATCAAGCTTCTTGAAGAAGGAGCTACTGTGCCTTTCATTGCCCGATACCGTAAAGAAATGACCGGAACGCTGGATGAGGTTCAGATTATGGCGATAAAAACGCGCCTGCATCAATTGACTGAGCTTGAGAAAAGGAAATCAGCTGTGTTGGAAAGCATTAATGAGCAAGGAAAACTGACTCCTGAGTTGGAAACGAAAATCAAGAATGCTTCTACAATGCCTGAGGTAGAGGACCTTTATCTGCCATACAAACCCAAGCGCAAAACGCGCGCTACCATGGCCATCGCAAAAGGTTTGGAGCCGCTTGCCAAGCGGATTTTCAATCAGCATCCGTTTGATTTACTTGAAGCAGCACGTCATTTTATCAGTGAGGAAAAGGGCGTAACAAGCGAAGAGGAAGCCATTGCTGGTGCCCGCGATATCATTGCCGAATGGATCAGCGAAGATGCACGGGTACGTTCTGACTTGCGTGCATTGTTTATCCGAGAAGGTGTTATTTATTCAAAAGTGGTGAAGGGAAAAGAAGCCGACGGTGCCAAATTTGAAAATTATTTTTCTATTTCTGAGCCACTGGCCAAAGCGCCTTCACATCGAATTCTGGCTGTTTTTCGTGGCGAAAACGAAGGATTCCTGCGCGTTTCGGTCGAGCCCGAAACTGATAAAGCAGTTGATTTGATTGACCGGCGCATCGTTTCAGCAAACAATGCCATTGCCGAAGAAGTACAGAAAGCAGTTGACGACAGCTATAAAAGATTGTTGCAGCCATCGCTTGAAACAGAAGTGCGTAAATTTTATAAAGAGAAAGCCGATAAGGAAGCCATTATTGTTTTCGCCGACAATCTGCGGCAGTTGCTGCTTGCATCGCCTCTCGGACAGAAGACCGTTTTGGCCATCGATCCCGGATTCCGGACTGGTTGCAAAGTGGTTGTGCTCGATCCGCAAGGAAATCTGATGCACAACGAAACCATTTATCCACATCCGCCCGAAAACAAAGTGAAGGAGGCGTTGAATAAAATTGATCATTTGGTTGAAGCGTACAAGGTCGAAGCTATTGCCATTGGAAACGGCACTGCTGGCCGCGAAACGGAAACATTTATCAAACGTATTCAATTCAGTCGTCCCGTAATTGCGCTGGCAGTCAACGAATCCGGTGCTTCGATATATTCTGCGAGCGATGTTGCCCGTGAAGAATTTCCGGATTATGACATCACGGTGCGTGGTGCTGTTTCTATCGGACGTCGGCTCATGGACCCACTTGCGGAGCTGGTGAAGATTGATGCGAAAAGCATCGGAGTAGGGCAGTATCAGCACGATGTCGATCAGAACATGCTCAGGGAGAAGCTGGATGAAACAGTGATGAGTGCGGTTAATAATGTTGGTGTTGAACTTAATACTGCCAGCAAGCAGCTCCTGACCTACGTTTCGGGCATAGGCCCCGCCATGGCACAAAACATTGTTGAGCATCGTAAAGAAAAGGGAGTGTTCAAAACGAGAAAAGATTTGTTGAAAGTAAAGCGTTTTGGCGACAAAGCATTCGAACAGGCCGCTGGTTTTCTTCGCATTAAAGATGCATCAAATCCGCTTGACGCCTCGGCTGTGCACCCTGAGAGTTATGGCATTGTTGAAAAAATGGCGAAAGATCTCAATTGTACAGTTGCTGATTTGATTCATAATAAAGAGCTCCGTGCTCAGATAAAGCCACAAAATTATATTACTGAGAAATTCGGATTGCCAACTATTAACGATATTCTGAAAGAGCTGGAGAAGCCTGGCCGCGACCCGCGCGAAAAATTCGAGTTGTTTGAATTCGATCAGAATGTACACAATATCGATGATCTGATTCCCGGGATGGAGCTGCCCGGAATTGTAACCAACATTACCAAATTCGGCGCTTTTGTCGATATTGGTGTCCATCAGGACGGGCTTGTACACATCAGTCAGATTGCAGACCGCTTTATTGCTGATCCTTCCGAAGTATTGAAGCTGAATCAAAAAGTGAAAGTACGAGTGCTCGAAGTTGATAAAGCACGTAAGAGAATTAATCTGAGTATGCGGGGCGTATAAAACTGCAAATATGAAAACAGAAGAGATTCATGATTTATTCAATCGTTTCGAAGCTGCAGCCATCGACTTGAATGGTGTTGAATGTTGGAGTGCCAGAGAATGTAATTTGTCACTTAGAAATAGTAGCATAACAATCATAAAATTGCAAATTACAGAAAAATCACGATCTCTGAAAAATGCGTTCCAGACTGCCCCAGACCATTTTCCTGACGTCAGTAATATGGTCGTACGTGGCTCTGGAAGCGTTGTTGAAATTTGGAAAATCTATATAATCCGCTGTGAAAGCTGTTTTATTGCAACTTGTTGATACCATTATTTGGCTAAAAAGACAATTAGTAAAAATGAGAGAAATACTAAGATGAAAAAAAATAAACTCAGCAGTAGCACTGACCTTCTAGAGTCAATTATTTCATTGATTGAAAAAGCGAGAAAGCATGTTGCATTGTCAGTTAACAGTGAATTAGTACTTCTTTATTGGAAAATCGGCAAATCAATTAATGACGATTTCACAAAAATGGGAAAAGCAGATTATGGGAAGAAACAAATTGAAAAGCTATCAACGGAATTATCAATACTATATGGAAGTGGATTCAAAAAGCGAAACCTTCAGAGTTTTGTAAAATTCAATGCCGTTTTTCCTGATTTTGAGATTTTGCACGCACTGAGTGCAAAATTGTCATGGACGCATTTCAGACATATTATATACATTGAAGATGAAATAAAAAGGGAATTTTACATCCAATTATGCATCTATGAGCGCTGGAGTGTACGAACTTTGCAGGAGAGAATCGACAGTATGCTATTTGAG
This sequence comes from Bacteroidetes bacterium GWF2_43_63, assembly GCA_001769275.1. Lineage (NCBI taxonomy): Bacteria > Pseudomonadati > Bacteroidota > Bacteroidetes bacterium GWF2_43_63. The sequence continues at coordinate 31,646 of MEOQ01000003.1, forward strand.
CGGACGGCAATCAGCAAGAAGCCGGAAAAGACAATTTCCGAAGATTTATTAAACCTGAAGGATGCCGAAAAAATGTCTCCGAACCTTGTTTTTCGCGATCCGTATGTGCTTGATTTTCTCGGATTGCACGACAGTTACAGTGAAAAAGATCTTGAGTCTGCTATTCTTGCCAATCTGCAGAATTTCCTCATTGAAATGGGAAGCGATTTTGCATTTATCGCCAGACAAAAACGCATTATAATTGATAATGAAGATTTTTATATTGATTTGCTTTTTTTTCATCGGGGACTGAAACGCCTTGTAGCAATCGACCTGAAACTAGATAAATTTAAAGCAGCATATAAAGGTCAGATGGAACTGTATTTAAGATGGCTTGAGCACAACGAACAAAAAGAAGGTGAAAATACGCCCATTGGGTTGATTCTTTGTAGCGAAAAGTCGAGAGAACAAATAAGTTATCTGATGCTGGATAACAATGAACAAATTAAAGTTGCAGAATACCTGACAGTTTTACCAGATAAAAAGACTCTGGAACGTAAGCTTAATCAGGCAATAGAAATTGCAAAAAACGCCCTTGGATCGGACGAAAAAGAAAAATGAAACAAAATTGCATGAAACCCATTTTAATAATATCACTGTTTTTTTTGTTTGCATTTCATGTTGATGCGCAAACCAAAACCTTCACTATTCCTTATGAATCGAAGGGGTATAATGTGACTATGACCTACAATGACATTATTCATTATTGTCGTTTGACGGATTCTTTGTACAACGAAGTTGTTTTTAAAAGCTTCGGCAAATCGGCTCAGGGTGATGATTTGCCGTACCTGATAATCGATGACGGATCAAAGACTGCGGATAAAATCACGCTGTGGATTCAGGCTGGAATCCATCCCGGAGAGCCGGAAGGCGTTGAAGCCGGATTTCTTTTTTTGCGCGATCTGATGACAAAACCGGAGCTAAAACCAGCGCTGCGAAATGTATGTGTGATTTTCATTCCTTGTTTTAACGTGGATGGACTCAAGCGTTTCGGACCATATAATCGCATCAATCAGAACGGGCCGGAGCAGATGGGCTGGCGCACAACTGCGCAGAATCTGAATCTGAACCGTGATTTTATGAAAGCAGATGCGCCCGAAATGCAATCGTGGTTGAAGCTGTACAATGAGATCAATCCCGATTTTATGATCGATTGCCATACCACGGATGGTGCGGATTATCAATACGCACTCACTTACGGTATGGATGCTTTCCAAACCTTGAATCCCGTAGTTGCTGCATGGTGCAATCGAAAGTACATCCCTTATGTTACAGAAAAAATGGAGCGTGATGGCATGCCGATATTTCCATATGTGGCATTTCGCCAATGGCACAATCCGCGCAGTGGTCTGCTAACCTACGGATCGCGTCCTATGCTGTCGCACGGTTATACAATTCTGACCGATCGCCCTTGTTTGCTCATTGAGACGCATATGCTGAAACCGTACAAATCGCGCGTTGAATCTACGTTGCAAATGATTCATCACACCTTGGAATTTTTGTCAGGGAATCGGGAGAGCTATAAATCAATGCTACGGGGAGCTGATCAGGAGCGCATTTCGGATGAATTTATTCATTCACCTTTTTCCATCGGCCTTGAAACAAGCATGAAAGACAGCACCATTATTGACTTTCTCGGGATGGAGTTCGACACCATTCCAAGCAGCATCACTGGCGGGATTTACTACAAATACGACAACACAAAACCAGTGACCTGGAAAATTCCGTTGTTCGATCATGTGTATGTGAGCGACAGCATAGATCTTCCTATGGCTTATGTTATCCCAGTTGAATGGGTCGAGGTGATAGATCGCTTAAAACTGCATGGAATCAGTATGATCAGTGTTTCTGAAAGTTCTGAAATTACCGTCACGGCATCGAAACTATCAGCAGTGAAATTCCCGCATACGAGTTACGAAGGGCGTTTCAGACCTGAATATATCATTAATGAATTTGATACCGCAGTCAGTATTCATAAGGGATCAGCATTGGTTCTTGTGAAACAGCCAAAGATAAAAGTGTTGGTTTGGTTGCTCGATGCCGCATCGGAGGATAGTTTTCTGAAATGGGGATTTTTCAACGCCATCTTTGAACAAAAGGAATATGGCGAAATGTATGTGCTCGAACCGATGGCCGAAAAAATGTTTGCTGTAAATCCGGCGCTGAAAGCCGAGTTTGATGCATTGAAAAATAGTGACCCTGCATTCGCTTCCAATCAGTGGTTGCAGATGAACTGGGTGTACAATCACACACAATATCGCGATCTTCAATACTGCGTTTATCCGGTAATGAAAATCAACAGTCAATCAGAATTGAAAAAATTATTACCTGAAAAATAGTCATGAAAGTTGTCACTTATAACCTCAACGGAATCCGCGCGGCCATCGGAAAAGGCTTTATAGAATGGCTTGAAAAGAGCAATGCTGATGTAGTATGTCTGCAGGAACTCAAGGCTCAACATGATCAGATTCCATCAATGGAATTTGAAGCCATCGGCTATAAAACATTTTTTCACAGTGCTCAGAAGAAGGGCTACAGCGGTGTTGGCATTCTCACAAAAATCCAACCCGATCTCGTAAAGGTCGGTATGGGCATTCCGGAATATGACTACGAAGGTCGTTTTATTCGTGCCGATTACGGCGACCTGAGCATTGTTTCGGCCTATCATCCTTCCGGCACTTCGGGCGATGAACGTCAGGCATTCAAAATGATCTGGCTCGATAAATATTTACATTATGTGCAGGAATTGCGCAAAGAGCGGCCCAATTTGCTTTTGTGCGGTGATTACAATATTGCGCATGAGCGAATTGACATTCATGATCCGGTAGGAAATGCAAAAAGTTCCGGCTTCCTGCCCGAAGAGCGTGAATGGATGACGAAATTTTTGAGTCACGATTACATCGATACTTTCCGGCATTTCAACAAAGAGCCGCACAACTACACCTGGTGGAGCTTTCGTGCCAATGCCCGCGCTAATAACAAAGGATGGAGAATCGATTATATTATGGCCACAGAATCGCTCCGTTCAAAACTTAAAGGCGCGGAAATATGGCCTACTGCGCTGCACAGCGATCATTGTCCTTCGGTGCTGGATATTGATGTGTAAAAACCTATTCAACCAGCACCCATTTTTTCAGAAAAGTTTTTTCGTTGCTGCGCAGAATGATAAAATAAACACCGCTCTGCAGGCCGTAATCAGACGCGTCGAAATAATGTATCTGCCGGCCGGTTGTTGTAAAACCTTCAAGCAGTTTTGTAATGACGTTGCCTGTTATATCGAGCAACTCCACGCTGAAAGGCGTAACGCTGTGCATCTTGAACGCCAGGCAGAATGAGCCCTCGGAAGGATTTGGAAATATTTCAATATCGGAATCAGGAACTGAAAATGTTTCTTCAATGCTTAAAGCAGTATCCACAATAGCGGTCAATATACTAAGCTGTCCGCTCTCAAGCCGTGTCCAGATGGGGCGTACAACATTATTGTGTGCTGTAATATTGGTGTAATCGCCAAAGAAAACAGATGAAGTTGGTGTAAACGGCGAATCACTTACTTTGAAATTTTCAAATGTTTGTCCACCATCTTTAGAACAGGCCATAAATACATCGGTGCGGTTATCCGTATAATTTCTGCGATCATACCAAATGAACCAAAGATATCCGGTCACCTGATCGATGGTCACCCAGGTGAAAAACTGCTGAGTTGCTGTAGTGTCATTATTTACACGCAAAGGAGTAGTCCAGGTATCACCACCATCGGTGCTTTTTACAAGCCATACATCAGTGTTGCTACTTCCATTTGTCTGATCGCTCCAATTGATATAAATTGTGCCCCGATATGGCCCCTGACTGGTATCACAAACTGTGACAGGTAGCCCGTTGGCGCGCTGAATACCGGGAACCATATAATCCCAGCCGCCACCCATCGGCGCAGCAAAAATATCTTCATCCAGCCAGGTGGCACCGCCATCAGAGCTGCGGTCGAACACAAGACCTTCAGGTCCGGCCCATGAAACATACACTTCGCCGTTTGGCCCGACTGCCGGAACGGCTCCTTCTACTGTATTATCAGAATCAATGCAGTCTCCGGCGACTTTGTTAATCCGTATCGCCGAATCCCAGGTCTGTCCGCCATCGGTCGATTTTGAAAATAAAATAGTGGTGCTGTCTGTTGAAAGTCCGCTGCCGTATTCATCAAACTGTGTCCAGGTCATGTAAATGGTATTTGTTTTACGGTCAACAACCGCCCATTGTTTGTCCTGTGCTTTTGTACCGTTTAGTCCGGCATATGTTCCGTCATTCCAGCTTCCATTTAAAGAATCCAGTTTTTGACATACGATTCGGTCAATCCAGTTACCACTGGCCGGGTTTGATAAATGAAAGAAATAAAATGCTCCTGCGGTGTCGCAAATGACAACGGGATCGCCCCAGACGCCATGACTTGAGGTGAGGATTCCGTGCGTCCATGTAATGCCTCCGTCCTGACTGATGTAATAATTGTCTAGATTGGCTCCGGCAACCAGTTCCTGTGTGTTTTTTGGATTGATAATAATGGTGGGCTCTTCCGGCGCATTCGTTGCCCCCACAACAATATTGACATGCTGTGATAAAAGGGGAAGCGGCAGAACCACCAGGGCAAACAACAGGATCGCAAATTGTTTTTTCATGACTGCGGATGATTTAAAGAAATTGCAATGTAAATGTAGTTAAAACCCTGATAGCATCAAATTCGTCAAAGATCCTTTTAAATCAGTTTGCGGTTTTTATCATTCAAGGAATTTCTTTTATCCGCTGTATGACTTGATTTGACGGTTTTGGAGAAACGGGTCTATAGATGTTATTTGTTTGAATATTACTACTTTGCAACGATTTGTCATTTGTTTTGTCTAAAGCTGAGAATAAATAAATTTGCATCAAATACCAACCCATGAAAATTGTATTTCTACTTTTTTCCTCCATACTGTCTGTTGCTGCTTTTGCCCAACAGGTTACTCAGTCCGAGGCTTTGAATCTTGCGCAGAAATTTATGTCTGCGAAAGCAAACAAAAGCATTCAGCTCAAAACGGTTTCATACGAAACAAAAGGCATCAGTCATATGTATTTTTTTACTGATGAAGCGAATACTTCTTTTGTTGTTATTGCGGGCGAAAAAATCACTTCGCCTGTGATAGCCTATTCCACCGAATCAGGTCTGGATGAGGTTCTGCCAGCACCTGTGGCTGATTATTTCCTGGGCACTGAAGCCAAGTTGGTTCAGGCAAAAAACAACGCTTATGTTCCGGATAAATCGGTTGAAGAAGAATGGGAATCCATTGCTGCCAACGGAAAACTTCCTGTTTATCTTAAATCGGCGGTTACGCCTTTGCTTTCTACAACCTGGAATCAGGACTGCTACTACAATGACAGTGTCCCTGAGCATGCCAGTGGCCCCTGCGGTCATTGCTATGCCGGATGCGTGGCCACGGCCATGGGGCAGGTGCTTAAGTATCACAATTATCCATCCGTGGGTGTTGGTTATAATGTTTATGGAACAGGCGCATATTCACATATCAGAGCTGATTTCGATCAGGCATCCTACAATTGGGCTGCAATGCCAAATTCCATAAATACTTACAACGAGCCTGTTGCCCAGTTGCTTTTTCATCTTGGGGTTTCTGTCAATATGGGTTACGCTTTTGATGGCTCGGGCGCAAATTCTTCCGATGCAGCTGCAGCTATGAGAGATCATTTTTCCTACTCGGATTATTTATTTTATGCAGAAAAAGATATGTTTCCCGAATCAATCTGGTTACAGGTAGTTGTCAATGACCTTAAAAGCCGCAGACCGATTTATTACAGTGGTTATGGAACAGGCGGCGGACATGCTTTTGTTTGTGACGGAATTGACAACAGCAATAAAATGCATATAAATTGGGGCTGGGGCGGTTCTGCCAATGGGTATTTTACCTTTTCAAATCTTGGAGGTTTTACAGATGGGCAAGGTGCCATTTTCGGTGTTGAACCCGAAACAGGCGATATTGAATACTGTGTGCCATCAGCTGTTTATACTGCAGCTACCGATACCATTGAAGATGGAAGCGGTGTCAATCGTTATGGCAATAACACCAATTGTTCATGGACCATTCAACCTCCCGGAGCAGGGCTGATTTATATTCACTTCACAAAGCTTGCACTTGATCAGGATATGGATGTCGCTTATGTTTACAATGGAACTTCTACAGCTGATCCACTTGTAAAATCTGTTACCGGATTTGATTTGCCACAAGAGATACTGGTTTGGGGTCCTTCAGCTTATGTTGTTTTTCAGTCCGATGCCATGCTGCGTGCCGATGGATTTGAATTCTATTATACTTCAAGCCTGGTGGGTATTGAAGATGCCTGGAATGAGGGTAAAATCACTGTTTTCCCGAATCCTGCCGACGATCGCATGAATATCGAAATTGATCCATTGATTCTGCCGGCCATTGAGCGTATTGAATTGATTTCCCTCAACGGACAAATTGTTACGGTTGTTGAAAATCCTGTTCAGTCGCAATGTATCGAAGTTGGTGCCCTCAATGCTGGAACCTATGGTTTGCGATTTACAGGCGCTGGAGATTCATTTTTCTCTTTTGTAGAAATTCAGTAATAAGATCTTTTTTTCGGTCGCAATACGGTCATGACTGTGTTGCGACCGTTGTTTTTTATCATGTTTACATTAAAGTTTGTTTTAGCTGGATTGAAAAAAGATTGCTATTTTTGCATAGTTATTTAAATCAAGTCTAAATAATGACTCTCAATGATCTAAATCCCGGTCAAACCGGATTTGTTGTTAAAGTGCGCGGCAGCGGCGCCTTCCGCAAGCGTGTGATTGAGATGGGCTTTACGGCAGGTCGCAGAGTGGAAGTTGTCCGCAAAGCTCCGCTGCAGGATCCGGTTGAATATCGTTTGATGGATTATGAAATCAGCCTCCGGCGAAGTGAAGCGCGTTCGATTGAAGTTGTTACTGAGGAAATATTACACGCTGAAATTGATTCCATTGAAAGTGGCTTCAACATTAAGGAAAAAATAACGCTGGATGTTCTGGAACACAAAGCCATTCAGCGTTCAAAAGAAATTGATATCGCCATTGTTGGCAACCCGAATTGTGGAAAAACGACATTATTCAATTTTGCTTCGGGTTCGACCGAGCATGTTGGTAATTACAGCGGTGTCACGGTGGAAGCCAAAACCGGGTCATTTCGTTTTAAAGATTATAAAATAAACCTGATCGACCTGCCGGGCACATACTCGCTTTCTGCCTACAGTCCTGAAGAACTTTTTGTTCGCAAGCAGCTGATATCTTCTCCGCCTGATTTCATTATAAATGTCATTGACGCATCCAACCTCGAGCGAAATCTGTTTCTTACAACCCAGTTAATTGAGCTTGACATTCCCGTTGTGGTGGCTCTGAATATGCATGATGAATTGCTGGCAAAAGGCGATTTATTCGATTACAAACAGTTGGGCGAAATGCTGGGAATTCAGTTCCAGCCTACCGTTGGACACAGAAACAAAGGTGTCAATGAGCTGCTATCGAAAGTGGTAGAATTGTACGAGAATCAAAATATATCAGTTCGTAAAGCTGAGATTCGATTTGTAATGGAGATTGAAAATGCCATCGATGCTATCTCTGAGCAGATGGCCGAGAGTCATTTTTTGAAAGAGGTAATTTCTTCGAGGTTCTATGCAATCAAACTACTTGAAAAAGATAAAGAGGCTTTGGCCGCTGCATCGCGCACTGGTTTCGAGCAAGTGATGGAAGTTGCACAACGCGAATCGGATAATATCGCAGCCATTTATCACACCGATACAGAGTCGCTGATAGCCGATGCACGTTATGGTTTTATTGCAGGTGCGCTGAAAGAGACCTACCGGCCTGGTATAAGAAAGGAATCATTTACATCGGTAACGCAACGGATCGACCGCATTCTGACTCATCGTTTCTTTGGTTTTCCGATATTTCTTTTTTTCATCTGGCTCATGTTTTTCTCCACTTTCTTTGTCGGGTCCTTTCCGATGCACTGGATGGAGCTTGGGGTTGGCTGGATTGGTCATCAGATCTCCGCTGTGATTCAGGATGGCTGGTTCAAGGATTTACTGGTTGATGGAATCATTGGAGGCGTTGGCGGTGTTCTTGTATTTCTTCCAAACATTCTCATTCTTTTTCTTTTTATTGCCATCATGGAAGACACCGGCTACATGGCTCGTATCGCCTTTCTGATGGACAAAGTTATGCATCGAATTGGTCTTCATGGCAAGTCCTTTATTCCTATGATCATGGGCTTTGGATGCAATGTGCCGGCCATTATGGCAACCCGCACGCTTGAAAATCCGACCGACCGGTTGCTGACTATTCTCATCAATCCTTTTATGTCGTGCAGTGCGCGGCTTCCTGTGTATATCCTCGTTATCGGCGCATTGTTTCCGCGCAACGAAGTTGCTATTTTATTTCTTGTTTATTCAATCGGTGTCTTGTTCGCGGTTTTGTTTTCATTGCTTTTCAAGAAAACAATTTTCCGAAAAACCGAAGCGCCCTTTGTGATGGAGCTGCCTCCATATCGCATGCCTACTCATCATGCCATTTTCCGGCATATGTGGTTTCGAGCGTCGCAATATTTGAAAAAAATGGGAGGAATTATTCTATTTGCTTCTGTGCTTATCTGGGCGTTGGGTTATTTCCCAAGAAATCAGGAGGTGCCGGTCGAATTAAAAACTGAGCTCGAAATGGTCTCCAGCCAATTGGCCAGTACCGACGAAATTCAATTGAATAAAGCAACAATTTTGGTTGACAGCAATTCTCTGTTAATGCGTCAGTCACAGCTTGAACAGCAGATTGAATACGAGCGGCAGCAAAACAGCTACATAGGTCGTATTGGAAAGTTTATTCAGCCGGTTATGGAACCACTTGGTTTCGACTGGCGTTTGTCGGTGAGTCTTGTTGCCGGAATCGCAGCTAAGGAAGTGGTTGTTTCTACCATGTCTGTTTTATTTGCCAGCGACCATAAAATGGAAGATGGTGGTCGCATTGCGGCAATTAAACAGCCTGCCGGGAAGTCGCTTGGCGAGCATCTTACAGCTGATGTGAACGGAGGACCCGTTCTCAATCCGGTTACCGGATTTGCATTTCTGATGTTTGTGCTGTTGTATTTCCCTTGTGTCGCAGTGGTTGCGGCCATCCGCAAGGAAACCGGCGGTTGGAAATGGGCGCTGTTTACCGTAGGTTATACTACAGCTGTAGCCTGGCTGGTAGCTTTTGCGGTTGTGCAGATTGGATGCTTATTTTATTAATTAACGAAAAATACATGGTATTTGGCGATTAAATGATTAGATTTGTGTAAAATTCAAAATCATGAAATTCGTCATCGCATTTGTTATTCTGGTGTTTTCATATTCGGTTACTTTTGCTGATTCTCCGCTGACTTCCACCCAATTCTACAAGGCCTACGAAGGTTCTCCAAAGGTGCAGGAAGCGCTGAAATGCAACGGCGTTCTTTCCGAAGATTTGATGAAATTTCTGAATTCGAAAAAAAACAGCATCGCTTTGAAAATGGCTGTCATCAACGCTATCGGCTGGAATTTCGATGGTCTTGACAATTACACCAGCTACAATAATTTTCTTGGAAAGAAAAAAGGCAAGGGATCACTTAAGGCTGATAATCTGCTATGTCTTGCTTATTTGAAAGCAATGGGTGGTTATTTCGATTGCGCCGATGCCCTCAGAATGGCCGACGAAGCGCTGGCGTTGAATCCGCAATCCTATACTTTCAATATTATCCATGGCCTCATAAAAGCGCAGGTATTGTTCGATGTGAGCTGGTGCGAATTGTGGAATGCAACGGATATTGTGCGCAACAATACCAGTCTCAATAGAGACATGAATGCGGAAGCCATCCGGATTATTTTTGAATACATGGATCTTTATGAAAATGAATGTGAGTGATTAACTATCTAAATTATAAATGCTATGGAAGAAAAAGTAAATTCAATGCCGCGTATCGGCGAAAGAGCGCCTGAGTTCAAGGCCGTAACAACACAAGGTGAAATAAATTTTCCGGCTGACTACAAAGGAAGCTGGGTGATACTTTTTAGTCATCCTGCAGACTTTACACCGGTGTGTACTTCGGAATTCATGACTTTTGCAAGCATGGAAAAGCAGTTCAACGAAGCCAATTGCAAACTGGTTGGACTTTCGGTTGACGGCTTGTACAGCCACATTGCATGGTTGCGTACCATCAAGGAAAAAATTGAGTACAAAGGGATGAAGAATGTGGAAGTTACTTTCCCGCTCATCGAAGATATTACCATGGAAGTAGCTCTGAAGTATGGAATGATGATGCCCGGCGAAAGCAATACCAAAGCGGTTCGCGCGGTATTTGTGATTGACCCGAAAGGATTTATCCGCACCATCATTTATTATCCGCTAAGTCTCGGACGTAATTTTGATGAGCTTTATCGTGTTGTGTTGGCGCTGCAGACTGCCGATGAGTTTGGCATTGCTACTCCCGCCGACTGGCGTCCTGGCGATGACGTTATTGTTCCAACGGCCGGTTCATGCGGTGTTGCAAAAGAACGCATGGAAAACAAAGATGCTGACACGCATTGCTACGATTGGTTTTTCTGCACAAAAAAACTTGACAAAGACACTGTGCTGAAGAAAATTCTAAAGAAGTAATTTAAGTATACATGGCACGGATTGCAAATCATGAGTGTTCGAAACACTGAAAACGATTAAATCATTTTTTGGATTTTTAATTTCAGACAGTTATCAACAAAATATGTTAATAATTCTGT
>MEOQ01000004.1:0-44651 GCA_001769275.1 Bacteroidetes bacterium GWF2_43_63
CACAAAGAAATAAAAATCCGTACGCAGTATAACCAGAAAATCACTGAATATTTACAGGCTCTGAAACTGTCGCACTAAAATGGACAAGTCAGGAAAATACTCCTGCGCCTATGTGTTGGGCTCCACATCGAGCAGTTTGCAATCGGCATGCACCGGATATGCTGTATTTATGGGCGGTAATGTCCTTGGCAACAATGCCATCGCACTGGTAAGGTTTTATACCAATGGCGTTGATAATTTCTCCTCAGTTTTAACGAGCACCGTTCTGCCAGCCAATCTGACCAATTACATGAGTGTCAAAGTGACCTACAATCCGGTTGGAAACAGCTGGTCGTTGTATGTGCGTGATGATGGGACAACCGGGTTTTCAGATCCTGCTGCAGGGACTTATTCTGCACCGGTTACAGGAACAGATGCCAATTATACAAGTGTCTCGCTGCCCTTCGCAGGTTTCTACTGGCAGGGTAATACCGATGTTGCTCAAAGTTGTTATGGAGATAACGTAAAAGTTACATTGCCTGCTGCCGGTGCACCAACGGTGAATTTATGGCAATATCTTTATCCAACTGGCATTGGCAATGAGAATCAGGAGATTGTTCAGGTAGCTGTTACTGCATCTTCTGCAATGACGCTGACGCAGTTGAATCTTCAGATGACTGGCACAACAGCCATCAGCGATGTGAGCAATATTGATGTGTATTACATGGGTACGAGTTATCGTTATAATCCTGCTGCCGGAACAATTTTCGGAAGTGCTACTCCTGCTGCCGGAAATATTGCCATCAATGGAAGTCAGCCGTTGTCAGTTGGTACGCATTATTTCTATGTTGTTTATGATGTTAGTTCTTCAGCTGTTGAAGGAAATTTACTGGATGTGATGGTTAATTCTGTTGTTGCTGGCGGTAACACCGTTGTACCTACTGATGTATCAGGCAGCAGGACAATATTGCTTTCTCAGGCCCGACTTGCCCGATGCGATGATGACGGATCGGAATTTTATCGTATTCCGGCAATAACAACCTGTCCGGATGGTTCATTACTGACAGCTTATGATAAGCGTTGGAATAATGGTGAAGATCTTGGAGTCACAGCCACAAACTCAATAGATATTGTTTCACGTCGCAGCACAGACGGTGGAAAGACATGGTCAACTCCAATTACAATTGCTGGAAACCACACGACTTATTGTTATACCGATCCATGTTTTATAACCGATTATCAGACCGGCGTTATTTTTTGTTTAATGGCGTCGGGAACTGGAACAGCCAACCGATTCAGCGCTTCAACCCCAACCAACCCTATAAAAATTTATAAAATCGAAAGTCATGATAATGGGCTCTCCTGGATCAACGGTGTTGATATCACCAACAGCATTTATGGTTCACTTTGTTCCAATGCAACGCGCCGTGCATGGTTTGCCGGTGTGGTTTCTCCGGGATCAGGCATTCAGATGAACAACGGACGTTTGGCTGCGCTGCTTCAAACCCGCACCACATCAGCCACTACGCCTATTCACGATTTTCTTATTTATTCCGATGATCATGGTGCAACATGGACCTGTGGCACTAATTCGGCCTATGCTGCAGGTGCAGGGAACGAAGCACAGCTCGTGCAGCGTGCCGACGGAACTATTCTGGCAAGTATACGTCATACGACCAACCGTTACATGAATACATCTTCAGATAACGGAATTACCTGGGGTACCGTTTATTCGGAATCAGAAATAACCGAACCCGGCTGTAACGGCGATATAGCACGCCTCACGACTATTGCCGGCGGATCGGATAAAAACAGACTTGTTCAATCGATACCTTTTCACGCTTCTATTCGCACAAATATATCAGTGATGCTCTCCAATGATGATGGAAACAACTGGCCGTACCGTAAAGTGATTTATCCCGACATGGGCACTACATCAATAGGATCGGCCTATTCAACTTTGTGCGTGTTGCCAGATAATACCATTGGATTGGTGTATGAGCTGAGTGATACAATTCCATACAATGCTGCCTGGGCTTATCCGTACGAACAGATTCATTTTGTCCGCTTCAGTCTGAACTGGCTCACCGGAGGTGCCGAAAGTCTGTGCCAACCAACAGGATTTACAGCACCAACAAGTAATTCACCACAATGTACCAATGGCAGTATCACCTTTACTCAAGGCAGCTGCCCGAGCGGTTATACGTGTTATTGGCAGGCCAGTGCTGATGGGACCAGTACTGCAAATTCCTCTTCAACACTAACTGTTACACAGGGTACTCCTGGGAATTATACGGCTTATGTAAGAGGCTATAATGGCTCCTGCTGGACTCAGGCGTTATCTTGTGTTGGCACATTCAATCAGGCTCCTACGGGTGTCACAGCCATAGCTTCGGACAATTCAATCTGTGCCGGCGATGCAATAAATCTCTCATCTTCGGCAATAATTACTGAAACATTGATTTCGCCAACTGTTGAAGGCAGCTTTGATCCGGGAACTACGTTTCCCCTGAATGGATGGAGTGTTGTAAATGGTGCCTCAAACATCTGGTATTGCGGTGCCTTTGCAGGAGCATTATCAGGAATGAATTCGGCTTATATTGGCACTGCTACTACCTATGCGGGAACAAGTGCTGTAAGAGCTAATCATTTTTATCGCGATGTTGCAATACCCGCAGGTTCTTCAAACTTAGTGCTATCCTTTTATTTGAAAATGCCAACCATTGACAACAATGCTGATTTTGTAAGGGTTTATACAACAACCACATCAAATATACCGGTTGCCGGAACAACCCCAGGCGCTGGTTACACGCAGGTGTACAATTATACAACGCCAGCTCTTGCGTCTTACACATTTCAAACAATAACTTTACCTGATGCGCTTGCCGGCACAACTGTGCGTCTTGTATTTACATATATTTGTGATGCAACTACAGGTAATGCAAATCCATCCATCGATAATATATCCCTTACGGCTAACACAGCAGATTTTTCATGGACGTCATCTCCAACTGGCTTTACATCTTCATTGCAGAATCCTACCGGTGTGACTCCTGCCGTAAGTACAACCTACACTGTAACAGCTTCAGCTACAAACGGCTGTTCGGAAACCGCAAGCACTACCATAACAGTTTCTTCAGTCACCCCCACTTTTGATCAACTCGGACCATATTGCGTTGGCGATATTCCCGGCACACTCCCAACAACTTCGTTAAACAGTATAGCTGGAGCCTGGAGCCCTTCTTCGATAAGTACGGCTACTGCAGGTATAACAACGTATACGTTTACGCCTGATGCAGGACAGTGTGCATCAGTAGTTACAATGGATGTAACGATTAATGGTGCAGCAACGACTCCGACATTCACTCAACTAGGACCATACTGCGTTGGAGCAACTCCTGCAACATTACCAACAACTTCCATTAATGGTATAACCGGAACATGGAATGCTGCAATCAGCACGGCGAGCGCAGCTTCAACGGTTTATACTTTCACACCGACACCCGGCCAGTGCGCAAACACAGCAACAATGACAGTTGTAGTGAATGCGAACATTGATCCGACCTTTACGCAACTAGGACCATACTGCGTTGGAGCAACTCCCGCAACATTACCGACAACATCACTTAACGGGATCACCGGAACATGGAATGCTGCAATCAGCACTGCAAGCGCCGCTTCAACAGTCTATACTTTCACACCGACAGCCGGTCAGTGCGCAACAACTGCGACCATGACCGTTGTAGTGAATGACAATGTCACACCGACATTCACGCAATTAGGACCATACTGCGTTGGAGCAACTCCCGCAACATTACCAACAACTTCCATTAACGGCATCACCGGAACATGGAACGCTGCAATCAGCACGGCGAGCGCCGCTTCAACGGTCTATACTTTCACACCGACAGCAGGACAGTGCGCTACCACTGCAACGATGACAGTTGTAGTGAATGCGAACATCACCCCGACCTTTACGCAACTAGGACCATACTGCGTTGGATCAACTCCGGGAACATTACCAACGACATCGAACAATGGCATCACCGGAACATGGAACGCTGTAATCAGCACTGTAAGCGCCGCTTCAACGGTTTACACATTTACGCCCACAGCTGGTCAATGCGCAACCCTTTCAACAATGACAGTTGTAGTGAATGCGAACATTGATCCGACCTTTACGCAACTAGGACCATACTGCGTTGGAGCAACTCCCGCAACATTACCGACAACATCACTTAACGGGATCACCGGAACATGGAATGCTGCAATCAGCACTGCAAGCGCCGCTTCAACGGTTTACACATTTACGCCCACAGCTGGTCAGTGCGCAACCCTTGCAACAATGACAGTTGTAGTGAATGCGAACATCACCCCGACTTTCACTCAACTAGGACCATACTGCGTTGGATCAACTCCGGGAACTTTACCAACAACTTCCATTAATGGCTTCACCGGAACATGGAATGCTGCAATCAGCACGGCGAACGCCGCTTCAACGGTCTATACTTTCACACCGACAGCCGGTCAGTGCGCAACTACAGCCACAATGAGTGTTGTGGTGAACGCCAACATTGTTCCAACCTTCACGCAGCTCGGGCCTTATTGTGTCGGCGCCACTCCCGCAACATTACCAACAACATCCAACAACGGTATCACCGGAACATGGGATGCTGCAATCAGCACGGCGAGCGCAGCTTCAACAGTTTATACTTTCACACCGACAGCCGGTCAGTGCGCAACAACTGCGACCATGACCGTTGTAGTGAATGACAATGTCACACCGACATTCACGCAACTCAGCTCCTACTGCGTCGGAGCAATACCTGATGCATTACCGGCCACTTCAACGAACGGCATCACCGGAACATGGAGTCCTGCCACAATCAGCACTGCAAGCGCTGGATCTACGGTCTATACTTTTACACCAACAGCCGGCCAGTGCGCTACCACTGCGACCATGATAGTTGTAGTGAATGCGAACATTGATCCGACCTTTACGCAACTAGGACCATACTGCGTTGGAGCAACTCCCGCAACATTACCGACAACATCACTTAACGGGATCACCGGAACATGGAATGCTGCAATCAGCACTGCAAGCGCCGCTTCAACGGTTTACACATTTACGCCCACAGCTGGTCAGTGCGCAACCCTTGCAACAATGACAGTTGTAGTGAATGCGAACATCACCCCGACTTTCACTCAACTAGGACCATACTGCGTTGGATCAACTCCGGGAACTTTACCAACAACTTCCATTAATGGCTTCACCGGAACATGGAATGCTGCAATCAGCACGGCGAACGCCGCTTCAACGGTCTATACTTTCACACCGACAGCCGGTCAGTGCGCAACTACAGCCACAATGAGTGTTGTGGTGAACGCCAACATTGTTCCAACCTTCACGCAGCTCGGGCCTTATTGTGTCGGCGCCACTCCCGCAACATTACCAACAACATCCAACAACGGTATCACCGGAACATGGGATGCTGCAATCAGCACGGCGAGCGCAGCTTCAACAGTTTATACTTTCACACCGACAGCCGGTCAGTGCGCAACAACTGCGACCATGACCGTTGTAGTGAATGACAATGTCACACCGACATTCACGCAACTCAGCTCCTACTGCGTCGGAGCAATACCTGATGCATTACCGGCCACTTCAACGAACGGCATCACCGGAACATGGAGTCCTGCCACAATCAGCACTGCAAGCGCTGGATCTACGGTCTATACTTTTACACCAACAGCCGGCCAGTGCGCTACCACTGCGACCATGATAGTTGTAGTGAATGCGAACATTGATCCGACCTTTACGCAACTAGGACCATACTGCGTTGGAGCAACTCCCGCAACATTACCGACAACATCACTTAACGGGATCACCGGAACATGGAATGCTGCAATCAGCACGGCAAGCACTGCTTCAACGGTCTATACTTTCACACCGACAGCCGGCCAGTGCGCTACTACTGCGACCATGATCGTTGTTGTGAGTCCTTCTTACGCATTCAATGAAAACCATTCGATTTGTAATGGCGACAGCTACACCTGGCACGGGACCACGTATACAACAGCTGGCACATTTACGAAGTCATACACAACAGTGAACGGCTGCGACAGTGTTTTCACATTGAACTTCACTGTCAATCCGACTTATGCATTCAATGAAGATCATTCGATTTGTAATGGCGACAGCTACACCTGGCACGGAACCACATACACGGCAGCTGGTACATTTACGAAGTCATACACAACAGTGAATGGTTGTGACAGCATTTACACGTTGAATCTATCAGTCAACCCGACTTATTCATTCAACGAAGAACATTCAATTTGTAATGGCGATAGCTACACCTGGCACGGAACCACGTATACAACAGCAGGTATTTACGCTGCAGCATATACAACAGTGAACGGATGTGACAGTATTTACACGCTAAATCTCACAGAAGTTACATCTTTTTCATTTGTCGAAGACCATAGTATCTGTTCTGGTGATTCATATATCTGGCAAGGAAGCACGTATAATACTACTGGGACTTACACTGCAATCTATGTATCATCAACTGGATGCGACAGCATTTATACATTGAACCTAACAGTCAATCCGACTTATGCATTCAATGAAGATCACGCAATTTGTAATGGCGACAGCTACACCTGGCACGGAACCACATACACAGCAGCTGGTACATTTACGAAGTCATACACAACAGTGAATGGTTGCGACAGCATTTACACATTAAATTTGAGTGTCAATCCGACTTATGCATTCAATGAAGATCATTCGATTTGTAATGGCGACAGCTACACCTGGCACGGAACCACATATGCAGCAGCTGGTACATTTACGAAGTCATACACAACAGTGAACGGCTGCGACAGTGTTTTCACATTGAACCTCACTGTCAACCCGACTTATGCATTCAATGAAGATCATTCAATTTGTAACGGCAATAGCTACACCTGGCACGGAACCACGTATACAACGGGTGGAATCTACACCGCAGCATATACGACAGTGTACGGTTGCGATAGCATTTACATATTGAACCTCACTGTCAATCCGACTTATGCATTCAATGAAGATCATTCGATTTGCAATGGCAACAGCTACACCTGGCATGGGACCACGTACACAGCAGGTGGAACTTATACCGCAGCATACACAACGGTGAATGGTTGTGACAGTGTTTTCACATTGAACCTCACTGTCAATCCGACTTATGCGTTCAATGAAAATCATACGATTTGTGAAGGAGATGTCTACAATTGGCATGGCAATATTTATTCAACCGAAGGAATTTATTACGATAGCCTTCAATCTCAGACAGGATGCGATTCTACATTTACGCTGAATCTGACAGTCAATCCACTTCCGGATATATTTCTCGGCAACGACACTACCATCTGCGCCGATGCATTTATTTTACTTGATGCCGGAAACCCTGGCGCAACGTACCTTTGGAGTGAAGCTGGAGCAAATGGACAAACAATAATTGTTGACTCAACTGGTCAAGGCCTAAGCACCTTTGATGTCAGTGTGACAGTGAACAATGGCTGCGTAATATCGGACACCATCAGTATTACCATTGAGGTTTGTGATGCGATTGATGAAAACGGCGATAATATTTTTAGTGTGTTCCCAAATCCGTCCGATGAAATAGTCAATATCATTTCTTCAAATCAGTTTTCCGACGCTCAAATTGAACTGACTGATATTAATGGGAAGCTGGTTTATTGTAGCAGAATGACAGATTTGAATGGAATCACAGGAAATAAACAATTTGATTTAGGGGAATATCCGGCGGGGGTGTATTTCATGCACTTTATAACAGGAACTCATGTGCAAGTGATTAGAGTCGTGAGACAATAATTACGATTTGTTATGATTGAAAAAAGGCCGCAGCGATGTGGCCTTTTTTGCGTTCGGCGTTGTCTGAAAAAATATTTGGTGAAGCTGTATCAGAATTAATAACAGTAGTAAAGGCGGATGCAAAAATGGCAGAAAAAATCAACATTTTGTTCCGTAGTGTTTTTGCAATTATTTCGAAATGCAATTCTTATTATATTTGCACAAAAAGGGGGAATTTCAAATGAATAAAGTCATCGTTTTATACGATTCAGGTTTCGGAAACACGAAACTTATTGCTGAGGCAATTGTTGACGGAATGGGCGATTCAGCTTCATTGCTGCATGTTTCTGAATTCACAAAAGAACATCTGAATAATCTTACTGCACTAATCGCTGGTAGTCCTATCAACGGGTTTATGCCAACCGAAAAAATGCAGGCCGCACTGAAGTCGATTCCGGCGGGTGCACTGAAAGGCGTGAAAGCGGCATCCTTCGACACCCGAATGCATATTTGGATACATGGTGATGCAGCAAAGAAAATTTCAAAACGTTTGGCCGCCGCCGGCGCTGAAATCATTGCTGATCCGGCGTTATTTCGAGTCACCGGAAAAGAAGGCCCACTCGCTGAAGGCGAGATTGAAAGAGCGAAAGAGTGGGGCAGGACGATAGTGAAAAGTTTGTAAAGTGTAAAGTGATAAAGGTTTATTAATATTTATTTTTTCTCATACAGGTTGCAAGTCTCAACTTCTTGACTGGGCGCGCGTCTCATGACGCGTGACCTGGTATCCCATCGAGGGGCTCAGGCTAAGTCAGATAATTCTCAAGCTCACCTTTCCATTTTATAAAGCCGTCAATCAGCTCTGAGTAATCATGACGGATGCGCTGAAAGCTGTCTTCGTTGGCATTGAGGTAGGCGATTTTTCCCTGCACTTTTATCACATTAATAATGTCTTCAATTTTCCGCAAAGTCATTTTCAGCATATTCAAATCCTTGTCGGTATGCCACACGTAGGTGGCTTCTTTGGTGTCGATGGTTTCCCAGACTATGTGATAATGCCGTTTGCCTTCGAGTAAAAACAAAAAAGAAAATGGCTTGAGTACAAAGCGCAGCTTCATGATGTGGAAGGTGTGCTGCGATGACAGAAAGCGCAAATGTTTGTAGTGTTTTGTTTGTGTAATCGAAATCAGATCTTCAAACAATTCATTTTCGTTGCTATAAAATGCATTTGCCTGCAGGCGTTTATCGGTGAGCGATTCGAAATACTCATCCATTGTAAAAAGCGTTTTATCAACTTCTGCTTTCAGTTTTTTTCTTGTCGCTTCGCGCACAAATTCAAACCGGACGCTGTCGATCATTTTTTTATCGATGGAATCGATTTCCTTTGACTGAGCACGCATACACGTAATAGCATCATTGTCGATTTCAACATGCGCTACAACCTGAATTTTTTTCGTTTTCAGTGCGTTTGAAAAATAATTTTTTACCGCATCGAATTCTTCGCGAAGCTCGTAATTAATAATGGTCAGTTCTATACTCTTGTTGTAGCCTTTGAAATGATGATCGAATGCGACGCCACCAAACCTGAATTTTAAATCATTTATGGCAACAAAAAATGTTTCATCCAATACTATAACTTTTGAATTGGCTGATTCAATGCTGCTTTGAGAGGCCTCTTCTGCCAAGGCAATGAATATATCCGGCTCAATAGGTTCGGTATTTATGATCATGCGGTCTTGCCCACGCAAGGTCGCCAGCATTTTTTCCGTATCAATATTATTGAATGTCACGGAAGCAATGTTCTGAAGCGTTTCTGCCAGTTCCGTCTGATGTTTTGGAAAATCAATGTTACCAAATTTGTACGCAACAACCGAAGCCGACAACCTTTTTTCCGCTGCTCTGTAATTCAAAACTTTCACGATCCAGTGCGCAGGCGATCTGAATATTTTTGCCACAGGCGGGAGTCCGAGCTGATCAAATGACAATGGAAATCCATCGATCAGATAGGCCTTGTCTTCAATAAAATTTATTATCAGTTCAGTTCCTTTCATTTATTTGTGTTGTATTTCGAGACACAAAAGTAATCAGGAATTTGGATTGTTTGAATCGTCCTGAAAATATCCTTTGCATGTACAGTGCTCAATTCCGAACGGACATTTGTCGGGTTCAAAATTACACAGTTCAATTCCCATTTGCCACCCGGGCCAGTAGTGCATTTCTTTGCTGAACTGCGCAACCAATGCGGGATATAATAAATTTGCGGGAACATCTTCGGGATAATCAGTTTCAATATTAAATGCACGCCACATGTCGAGAATGGCTTGATTGAGCTGCTCAAGTTGCAATTCTGAAAGCTTTTCTGTCGGCGGAAAAACTTCTTCACTGATGCCGAACAAATCGCTCAATCGTATATCCGGGCTATTCTCCAGAGCCATCATGTGCTCTTCAAATGCCTCATAACCCTCTCCTGGCTTAGTTTCGGCAGGAACATTTTTTTTTGCGTTGTGCAAATCAATAATCAGATAATTGACGTATTGCTGCATTTTTTTGTCAACTTATTATAGATATTCTTTGTCAATATTTTTTACATAATTTCTATTCTGAAAGTCTGCACCGATTTATTATTGCAGGCTTTCAGAATATATGAGCCAGATGAGAATCCGGATAAATCTAACCTTATTTCAGTTGACTCAGACGTAAAATGGTAGAGCATTTTTCCCGAAACATCAAACAGGAAATAATTTGTTTGAGAGGCATCTTTATTTGTAATAACCACATCATCAATGGCGGGGACCGGGAAAACGCTTATTGAAGTGTTATTCAAGTTTTCAATGCCATTTACTGTAAAATCTATGCAATCGGATTGCGCCGCACAGCCGGTGAAAGTGGTAGCATACAATGAATAACTGCCATTTGCCTGCGGTGAAAATGATTCACTGTTTTCACCAGGAATTGTATTGCCAGTGCTGCAGTCAATCCAAAAGTAAGAATGATAAGAAGTGTCAGCCAGGATCTCGTTTCCTGAAATATAAATTTCCGGCTCGAAAACATTTATATAAACAGTGTCAGATGCAGAGTCGCCGGTTTGCATGTTTGTTACTTCCACTATGAAAGAAGTATCACTTTCCGGATAAACCAAAAACGGCTGGTCCGATGAAACTCCGTTTGACCAATTGACAGACACCGCATTCTGGCTGTGAAATTTGATGTTGTCAAGTCCCCAGTGATCATTTGACATTGAAGAATAATCCATCTGGATCCATCGGAAAGAAGTGCTTGTTGTCTGCGCGGCCGATGGTACGAAAAACTCATAATTTGCCCATGTTGTGAATGGCGTATTATAGTTGGTTATGCTTGTATTATTTGACCCGGGAGTAATTGAATTATTCAGGATCGATCCATCAGGACGAAAATAGGCGATGTCAATCCAGTTAATTCCATTGTTTATGGAGTACTGCAAAGTAACTCCTTCATCATATTCGTCAATTCCTTCACAAGGCGAAGCCTGGCTTTGCATGGAATATTTGATGTCAAATGACACTATATCTAATGTTGTTGCGTCCATTGAAATAGTAGACAGTTGCCTTGGTAGAGTTGTATTATCTCCCATCCACAGATAAATGGACCCGTCCGATGTCGGATTACAAGGATTGTTGAAAGAAACTCCGGAGGAAACAATCCATCCGGCACCAGCTGTTCCGAGGTTGAAATCATTTGAGTACTGAGAGAAGCAATTGTTAGTTATGGATAAGCTTACCGGGTCACCCGGACAAACTGAATCAGGGGTGGCCATGGCCACGACTTCACACTGACTGAAACCCATTTTTGCGGCTATTGAAAAGCATAATGCAAATAAAAAACAGAGCATTGACGGTTTCATCTATCACATATTTAGAATGCTAAATTAAATATTAATTCATAATACAGCAAGATTATGTTTTTATGCAAGGGTTGCAGGATTGGTTTTCAGCCTTTGATGGCAGATAAGTTCAAAATATAACGCCTGAATTGCGCATGCTGATCACTTTTAAAAAAATTCAGAGCTAAGATGTCTTATAACTTGCCGTCATAAAAAACGATGTGCTTTTTTCATCAAAAAGGAAGTTCAATTAATACCGGCGCATTTTTGGTCAAAGCAAAAGCTGCGCAAACTACGACCTTAGTGCTTTTGCAAGGGCAAAAGAGATTTATATATTGCAGCTACGGGATTATGTCTCGCTTCGCTCGTCATGATCCCGAATTGGGGGGCCTCGCCCATTCATAAACACTATCCGGCAGGCTGGATAGTGTTTATTCATTTATGCCTGTGCCATGTGCAAGCACGCTTGCATGGCGCAGACATAAATGAAAACAGCCACGCTTGCGCATGGCTGTTTATGAATGGGTGGCGGAGAGCGAGGCTCCGCAACCTGAATGCGAAAACCCGCTCTGAGACTTAATATCCTGAGGTGCAAAAAATCCTGGTAGCTAAAAAGCCAGCCAACTTTTTTACTTTACATTTTGTGAAGAACGATTTTGTTTTAGATTACAAATATACAATATTTTGCAACACAAAAAAAATGTTTGGTCCCAGGGTTCGGGAGAAAAATCTCCGGCAAATTTAAGATGTTTTTAAGTCAGCTCGCTGGTAGCTTGAAATTCAATAGCTGGGTAGCTAATTGTGTTGTATTATACTGTAATTTAATTTGTTAAAACAGCAACACTTTTTTAACGTGTACCCAATTTTACTACAAATTTTAAAATATTGTGCCTTAGCCGTTAACGAAAATTCATCAGGCCGAAGTCTGATTTCTCCCGAACTTTGACAATAAATGTGCGAATATTTATGTTTTTTAACATTATGTAAAAGATGATAATTTATCATGTGCCATGAGTTAATACACGTTACTACCTATTGTGAAATCGCTCATGGGCGTTTTCACCCTGGATTGCCACGCTTCAACAATCCGGATGGGCTATGCAATCTGGTTTATGAAGCAAATACCATTCAGGTGGCTATACTTCCTGCAGATACAGACCTGATTGATTATCTCGACAATAATAATTATCTATCCTACGGTTATAAAAGCAGAAAGGATTATTCTGTCGATTATCACCAGATCCCGAATGGGAAATACAAAATTGTGATCAGGCCCAATAAGGTTTATAGGTTAGAAGATTCAAACGATATCCCACAGTTCGATACGCCCAAAAGTCAAAGCTTTCTGGAGTTGATGGGGGATGAATTTGAGCGTATTAAACTCAGGGCGGAATGGGTTCTTGAGTATTACTCCGACGCTAAAGATATTTCGGTGTATGCAAACCGGCAGATTCAAAAAACAAAAAAGCTATTCAGCGAAGTCAAGATAGAACTCGGGGATATACAGAAAGAAAAAGCCCGCGACAATATTTATATTTTTTTCGTGCTCAATTTGTTTGTGGCGAGAGTAATTGTTTTTTATCAGCAGATGTTCCTTCCATACATAAATACACCCTTAGAAAGCAAGGAAAGGCTGTTTTACGAGATCTTTCAGGAGCTGTCTGTCCCGAAAATGTGCAAATTGTTCCGTTATAATCTGACGAGCAGACCGGAATGTTTTGAAAAGTCTTTTATTGAAAACACGGGTGTTTCGGAAAGAATTCTGCCGCAAAGCGTTTCTGAAAGCAGTAAGACTTTTTCAGACCACATGAAGACCCATCTAAATACAGTTAATGTACAATACCAGCCCATCAAGCTCAACGGACAGGTCAACGTTCTGGTGGATATATTCACCCAACTGCTTGAAAAATACAGGACTCCGGAAGGACCATTCATCGAAACCTCTCGCGAAAACCTCGAAGCCTTTCTGGTGGCAAACTTCACTGATAGGAGCAATAAGCCTTTGAGCTCATATACCATACATACTTTGCTCAAACCATACAGGGTTGACAAGCATATTAAGCAGGACAGCCCCAAAAGAATTGATATTTCCGGCTTTATTGAACCGGACGAATAGCCCGCAAAGTGCAAAAAGAGTCTTTTCAAGTATCTGAGACCCTTTTAAGACCAAAAGACCGTTTTTTCTTGCGTATTCTTGCTTTGGTTTTAGTTGCAACGAACCATCACCGATTGTTTAACCTTCAAAATCAAAACAAGATGGACGTAATAACCATTGAATCCGCAGCCTACGCCAAAATAGTCCGGCGTATTGACGATATTGAGCAGAAAATCCTTGATATTGTAAAGAAAGCCCAGAATCCTTTATCCGAACGCTGGCTCGACAACCAGCAACTCTGCCAGGTTCTCAATATCAGCAAGCGATTATTGCAATCGTATCGCGATGAAAAACAGATTCCCTTCTCCCAGATCAACCACAAGATCTATTACAAAGCCTCCGACGTGGAGAAATTCCTAACCAAAAACTACAAACCGTTGATCGGATATTAAAAAACAAACAAAAACACCTCAAAAAATCCAAAATGATCCGGCAGAAATTCCCGCCGGGTCATTTTTTGTCTAAAATCGGATCATTTCACGGCTATTTAGCGACTATTTTTGCCAAAATGAGTCGAAAATGAGCCGATTATGTGTTCAAAATTGGTTGTTTTGGGCGAAAATCGGGCGGTTTTTGATTCAAAACGGGAGTGAATTTGAAATTTGTATTAACTAGTTAAAAAAAAGTATTAAAAGTTAATACAAATATTATATCTTTGGCAGAAGAATGCATAAAAACATTTATTTAGATTACAATTCGACTACTCCCACTGATTCAAGGGTTCTTGAAGCAATGCTTCCATTTTTCCATGATCAATATGCAAACGCTTCAAGTATACATATTCTAGGACAAAACATCAAGAAGACTGTTGAGTCAGCTAAAGTTAAAATTTCTAATTTATTAAAATCTGACATTAATGAGATTATTCTTACTTCTGGCGCAACTGAGAGCATAAATTTGATTATCAAAGGTTACGCATTTGCGAATTTGGATAAAGGAAATCACATAATAACCCTTTCTACAGAGCATAAGGCTGTTCTTGATACATGTAAATACCTTGAGACTGTTGGCTTTGAAGTTAGTTTTCTTCCTGTTTCTGATGATGGTATTATTGATTTAAATATTCTTTCCAAAGAAATCAGAAAAGAGACTATCCTTATTTCTGTTATGTTGGTAAATAATGAGATTGGAGTTATTCAACCAATTAAAGAAATTTCTGAAATAGCGCATGCTAATAATATTGCTTTTTTCTGTGATGCAACTCAAGCTGTTGGTAAAATAGAAACGCTCGTTGATGAGTTAGGAATTGATTTTATGGCTTTTTCAGGACATAAATTCTATGCTCCAAAAGGGATAGGTGGATTATACATCAGAGGACTTGGTGAAAAAAATATAAAGATTCAACCCCTCTTACACGGAGGTGGCCATGAAAAGGGATTAAGAAGTGGAACATTAAATGTTCCTGGAATTATAGGTTTGGGAAAAGCATGTGAAATTGCAATGATTGAGATGAATGAAAACAAGTTTAATATTGAGGCACTAAGAAACAAATTAGAAATGGGTCTATTAGCAATACCCAATACCTCAATAAATGGTTCAATAAAAAGCAGAATCTATAATGTTACAAATATCTGCTTTCATGACATAGAAGCTTCTGTTCTAATCGGAAAATTAAAGAATATTGCTGTTTCAAATGGCTCAGCTTGTTCATCAGCAATTATTGAACCTTCACATGTTTTACAATCTATTGGTTTGTCTTATAATGATGCAATGTCGTCTATTCGGTTTTCGCTTGGAAAATTTAACACCAAAGAAGAAATAGAAACCACTGTAAGACTGATAAACGAATTCATAACTGTAACCCGTTCTTCATATGCTTAGAGATGTAGAGTGGTCAGAAGACAGGTCTTATAGAACCGGAACTGAGAATGAGCCATTTCAATTTTACCTGGAAAGCTTATGTAGCAGTAACAGTTTTGACTTATTGCTTGGATATTTTAGTTCGGCTGCAATTAACATTCTTTCTTTAGGATTTGCTTCATTTCTTTTCTCTGGTGGTAAAATGCGGATGGTAGTAAACAATGTATTATCACAGGAAGATAAAGATGCTATTCAAGCCGGACAAATCGGAAAATTTGCTGATAATGAATTTGACCTATCGGATATTAAAAAATTGAAAAGGTCTCTCGATGAGTATGGAAGGCATTTCTTTGAATGTTTATCATGGTTAATAGCAAATGATAGGATTCAAATTGTCATTATTCGACCTAAAAACGGGAAAGGCATTTCACATTACAAATCCGGTGTATTCTTCGATGGCCAAGATTCTGTTGGATTTAAAGCATCCTGCAATTTCACTGCTTATGGATTACTTGAAAACCTTGAAGAACTAGATGGCTTTTTAGCTTGGGAAAATGGACGATCAAACAAATGGATTAAAAGTCAAAACAAATATTTTGAAAATATTTTTTCCGGTAATGCTGAATTTGTTGATTATATTAATATAGAAGATGTCTCTGTAGCAATTAGAGAGCATTTTGCGGATAAATCGCTAAATGAGCTTTTAATTCGTGAAAAAGAACTGGCTGAAAAGAAAAGTAGAGTTTTAGAAAATAAGGAATTGAGGAAAGCGATAGAGAAAGTAGTCTTAAGAATTGAGGAAATTATAAAAGAACCTAAATTTCCATATCCCCAAGGAGCCAGAGAGTACCAAAAGGAAGCATATCAGAATTGGGAAAGTAATGGTTATAAAGGGATATTTGCAATGGCTACGGGTACTGGCAAAACCATAACATCCCTCAATTGTCTTTTAAATGAATATCAAAAAAATAGTGAAAAAGTTTATCATGCGTTAATTCTTGTTCCTACTATTACCTTGGTGGATCAATGGGAAAAGGAAGTAAAATCGTTTAACTTTCAAGAAGTATATAAGATTTCTTCTAAATCAAATTGGGAGGGCGAAGTAACAACATTGTTATCTTCCTCAAAACGAATACCACTCTCTTTTGTTCTAATAAGCACATATGCGTCATTTGTTAAGGATAAATTTCAAAGTATTATAAAAGATTTGCCAGAAGACACAATTTTCATAGCAGATGAAGGTCACAATCTTGCTTCTCCTACAGTTGCGAAGAGAATTAAAGAGTTTAAAATTAAAAAGAGAATTGGGTTATCAGCAACACCAAAAAGGATTTATGATCCTGAAGGAACACAAGGAATGGAGTTGTTTTTTGAAGATCATGAACCATACACATACTCATTCTCGATGGATAGGGCTATTAAAGAGGATGTGCTATGCCAATACTATTATTACCCCCATATAGTTGAGTTGACGGACCAGGAATTAGAAGCATATATTGAAACTAGTGACCGTCTTGCAAAACTCTACAGGTATGGCAAAAAAGATCCGGATACGGAAAATATTATTGAAAGGCTATTATTAGCAAGAAAGAGAATTATTCATAAAGCTTTTAATAAAATTGGAATTGCCATCGAGATTTTAAAAAAGCAGTACAAAGAAAAAGGATCTCTGAGATATACTTTCGTTTATGTTCCCGAAGGTGAAACGTGCGAAATACGTGAAGACGAAGATGAATTAGTGGAAGAAAACATCAAACTCATAAATCAATATACAAGAGAGATTGCTCGTATAGATGATAAACTATTAGTAAATCAATTTATCAGTGGAATGAAAGACCGCAACGAGATTTTAGAGCAATTTCAAAAAGGCGAAATAGACGTAATTGCATCTATGAAATGCCTGGATGAGGGCGTTGATATACCAAGAGCTGAAACCGCAATCTTCTGTAGTAGTACAGGAAATCCGAGACAGTTTATTCAAAGAAGGGGACGAATCTTAAGAAAACATCCTGCAAAGAAATTTGCAATTATCCATGATTTAGTAGTTGTCCCCAGCTTATCACAAAAAGAAGGCACAGATTCATTTGATGTAGAGAAGAGTTTAACAAAAAAAGAACTTGAGCGAGTAATGTACTTTGCAATGCTCTCTAAGAACCCATATTTTACCGAAGAAGTTTTTAGAGAAGTTTGTGCCTTTTATGGCCTAAACATTTATACCATTCAAACCGAACTATCATCAATATGACAAATGAAGACATTTTCAAAACCTTTTTAGATGATCCTTTATTGATTGAAAAAGGATATATTAAAAAGGAAATGGTCGGCAAACTTAAAATCATTGAGCAGAGTGAAATAAAGCTGATTGAGGTGATTAGAATTGCCATAAATAGTAACATGAATCAAGAAACCGAAAACGTTACTTCAAGAAAAATTAACCAGTATCTTAACAAATAACGTTATGATAATTGAGAGAATTGAACTTAATAATTTCATGTGCTATGCTGGCAAGAATAGCTTTGAGTTTAAAGAAGGAATAAATGTCATTATCGGCGACAATGGTTATGGGAAGTCAAAACTGTATGATGCTTTCTATTGGGTAATGTACGATCAGGTATTTGTGCCGGAAAAGAAGGAGTTTCAAAACACACGCTCGGTAAAGTCAAAAATAATCTCAGATAAAGCTAAACATGAAGCAAAAGATGGTAGTTTGTCCACATCTGTTTCAATTACATTTCATAATCTTGAAAAAGATGAAGTTTTCATATTAGAGAGAAAGTATGCAGTAAATGTTAAAGATTCTCGAATTCTTGAGAGTAATGATAGCGAATTTACTGTGATGCGTAAAGAACTATCTTATCTTAACGCTAAATTAATTAGTGACGAAGAGGAAAAGAGGAAAATCGTTTTCAGAATTCTTCCGGCACAAATTAAAGATTATTTATGGTTCCAGGGAGAGCAAGTAGAATCAATAATTGATTTCAACAAACAAGATACATTAACAAGAGCTATTAATGTGCTCTCAAGTATTTCACGATATGATGAGCTAAAAGAAATTGCTGAAGCTGCTGCAAAATCAGGCAATAAGGAGTATGACAAAGAAGTCAAGAGACTTAGTAAAGACGGTGACCGTAGTGATCAGCTGGAGAATGAAAAAGAAAGACTGGAGGAGGCTATCGAAACATTGGGCAAGGAACTAAAGGAAGCAAAGGATAATTTGTCAATTGCTGAAGGGAAATGCGATGATTTGCTGAATAAAATTGAAGATGCTCAAAAGGTGGCTGAATTGCAACAAAAGAAGAAATCAGTTCTTGGAAGGTTGGAGGAATTGAATGATGAAATAAATGAAGAACAAATATCTTTTCATAAAAAGATGTTTCGAAACAAATGGGTTTTAAAAGGAACTGAAAGCCTACACTCTGAATTTAGTGAGAAATACTCGAAATATGAAAGCATCAAGCTTCAGTTGGCTGAAGCATTAAGGCAAGAAAAAGAATCGGAAGAAGAAGTATTGAAAAAACTTCAAACGCGCTTACCTCTTGATGTTCCAGAGCCAATTTATGTTCAAAGAATGCTTGATGAGGAAAGATGTTTGGTTTGTGATCGGGAAGCTAAGAAGGATTCAGAACCCTGGAAAAGAATTAAGGAGCTAATTCAAAGACATGATAAATATTCCCATAAGCATGTCGGGAAACAATTAACCAAACAGGATTTTTCTAACGACTTTAAAAAACTATATCAGAATGGCCTTTCACTGACACATAGAATTTCTGATATTGATGAAGATATTGCTGAAACACTTAAAAAAACAACAGGATTGAATTCTAAAATCAGAGATGCCGGTAAAGATTTAAAGGCTATTGATGAAGAAATTCAAAAGTTGTTATCAGACACCTCTCTTAGTGAAGAATCAGCACGTAATATCATTAACGAGTATTCTATTCAAAATAAATATGTGAAAGACTTTCTTGACTTGGTAAGTAAGATTTCACAAAAACTTGAATTCAATAAAAATAATCTCCGAAGCGTAAATGAACAATTAAAATCTCTTATAACAGGTGAGATCCCTAAATGGCTTATTGAGAAAAAAGACGTTTTAAATGATTTTGAACTAATAGCTTCATCAACACGAGATAGAGTTTTTAATAATTTGATAATGCAATTAGAGAAAGAAGCAAATCATCATTATGAGGCGATGACAGCTGGGAATAAATCTATACGAGGACAAATACGATTAAGAAAACTTCCCAATGGAAATTATATGCCTGAAATAATTGACGGAAATGGGAATCCTCTTTTAGGCTCAAATACAAGTAATTTGATTTTAGTGAAATTGGCTGCTATTATGGCAATTATTTCCGCGAAGACAAGTACAGGGAACGTTGACCTCTATACTCTCATTACGGATGCCCCAACATCGGTATTTGGAGAAGATTATACAATTGGATTTTGTAAAACAGTAAGCAAGGTCTATAGACAAAGCATAATTATGAGTAAGGAGTTTTACAAAAACGAAACTCTAAAAAATGAATTACTCACAAATAGAGACATCAAAATAGGGAAGGTTTATTTAATCACCCCGACAATACCAGAAAGTGAAAGAGCAAATCGACACGACCTTTCAACTAAAATTTCAGTTTTAAATTAATATGGAACTTCTAAAAAGAATTAAAGACAGAGCACCAGAATACAACTCAGCATATGAAGAGCTGATTACGAAGTTCACGGTTTTACAAGGAGGTAGAGCTGGGACATCTGGTGAAAGTTCAACGTGGGAACAAGGGAAGTATTTTGGCACTAAATATGAAATTTATATGTATGCAGCCTTATTAGGGCTCAAAATGAATTACCGTTTGCCAATTGCCCCGAATACAGATAAAAGTAAGTTTATTGAAGTTAAGGCATGGCAACCATATGATCTGGCTGATTATGTTGTTATGGGATTGCTTGCGAAATCTGACATAGATTTCAATGAGTTAGAGAATATGGAAGAAAAAGAAATAGAAAAGGAAATATCATCTTTGAAGAAATTGCTCGAAGAATATGCAAATGGTGGGTTTGATAAAATTAGGGCAAAGCTTGAAGACGAACCTACATTTTTTGAAAATAACGACAACTGTTTTATTGACTTACTCGATTCTTGAAGTAGTTAGATTTTGGTCACATCATCTTTGAAATTGTCAAAAAAGGCTTTCTCTGCTTTTGTCATTTGCAAATCGATTCCAATTTTTTTACAAATCATCTGTATGGCAAGAATTTGCCTGGGTTTATCTGTCTTTAAAGTATTTTTCTCTTGGTCAATAAACACCTTCTTCCATACCTTGTGAGTCAGTTTAAAATCATCATTAGAAAAAAACAATATAGCGTCCTTTTCTTTTCCTTTTATTTTAGCAATTTTAAGTACATAAAACAATATCATTTGTCCAATCGGTCTGAACAACAAACTTGTTGCATTTGATTTTCTATCCACAACTCCAGTTTCAAAATATTTCTTTACCGAAGGTATTGAGTTAAGAATTTTCTTGAAATATATTTTTATTTTCATCGTTTCACTATCGATGAAGTCTTCACTCTCTCTTCGTGTTGTGAATTTCTTATAATGATGTCCTGCTAAAGGGAGGTTGTTGGAGAATGTCTTATCTGTCAATATTATTGAAATCATATCATAAATTAAAACAATATTAGAAAAATGATTTTTATTGCCTTGATTCATGCTTCGTGTCTTAGAATATTGAATCCGATCCTTGAAGAAATCGAAATCTTCCATTAATCTTCTTGTTATTATCGCACAATTATCTTCTTCATCCAATGCAATTATTTCACTAATGTTCACTGGTATAGCATACCTATTCAAAGTAGAAAACAACCTTCTTGTTCTAATTTCGCCTTCCCTTGATTCCTTATGTGCTACAAAAATTACTGCTACCTCTTCGTCTTTTAATTCATCATTATACTGCTTTAGATATTGTTTGATTGCACTTGTTCTATGCTGTCCATCTATTGAAAAAATCTTTTCTTCTCCATTTAAAGTAAGAATTCCAAAAGTCTTGCTTAAGTAGTCCTGTTCAGATTCAGATAGATCCGTTGATGTCTTTTCAATATCAATTTCTTGCCAATGTGGCTTCCCTCCGTATATCCCACAAATTATAGAATTAAAAAATCTCTGGGGTTGATCTTTTAAATATGATACTATATCAGAACTTCTGTCACTAACTTCTCGTTGAATCCATCTGCTTAGCTCTTTATTCTTATGAATCTCTTGAGCAAGAGAAGTCCTATTTGCCAGCTCGCAAAATTTCATTACTGAAACATAGTAGAACCAATCACCCATTCTACCTCTTAGGCATGGTAATCTTAATGTGTTATTCATTCGTAAATGTTTTTTAGTTCGGGTTTTATCTTTGCAATTGGAATGTCAGTATTAACCTTGGGTACAAAAGTATTTAAAAGCTTAACTTCACATTCTTCTATATGATTATCATCAACTAAATCAGCGTAATAAAAATGCAAACAATCCTTCCAAAGCTTTAGCATGGTGAAAACCTTTGGCCTTGGCTTTCCTTTTCCCTCTTGGTCATCAAGATATTCTTTATATCTAACTCTAAAACTCCTTGTTGTTTGACCTATATAGAATAAATACCTTGTTTCAAATAACTTATTAAAATCAGGTTTGACTACAAAGCAGTATATGCCTTTTTTATCAGCTGGAACATTATTTATTTGAGCGTTGTTGAATGGGACTTCATTCCAGGTTAGATTATGAGGAATACCATTTGCTGGATTATTCCAGTGTTCAGGAAATAAGAGAAACTTCCATATATGTTCTTTTATTAAGCCTCTCTCGCCAAAATCAATGTCGAATGCCATAATAATTGATTATATAAAACATGAAGCACAACCTTCATCTTCATTTAAAATATCAATAAGAAATGGAGATTTAGATTTTGCTACTTTTAAATTTCGTTTGAAACAATCCTCTTTGATTTTTTTAATCCTATCTGGATTAATTAAATCTTTCAGCGTTTCTTCTTGATTCCATGAATAACCATCTTTCTCATATTCCATAGCCTTTTGGAAAAGATCAGGGTGTTGTTCATAAAGCCACACCCACTCAATTTTTTGTTGAAAAAAACAAAAGAAACATCCGGAGCGACTTCGTGAATACTGACCCACTTCATCATTTATTTCAAAATCAACCTTCTTATAATAGCTTGGAACGCCGACACCACTTTCCTCTAATATCTTAAAAATATCATCACGATTCAGGTTATCTTCGTTTGGAATCAATTCAAAAGAAACTTCGTTAGATAGCGGGTACGTTGTAGATTTTAAGTATTCAAAAACAATTTGATTGAACTCTTTAACTCCTGTTTCTAAGAGTAAATTTAGTTTCTGCAATTGTGTGAAATTTTGTGTCAATGGTATTTTGATTATCTCAAGAAGTCTATCTGCATTTGGGGATAGGGTAATCTTTTTAAATATTCTTACTGTTTTACTTATATTATCATTAGCAAGAATTTTTCTAATGACATCTTCACTCCATATGTTCCTTCTAAAAGGAAAAATTGATTGTATATTCGGTTTTCGTGAAATATAGCCTTCACGGTCTTCATCACCTCTTATACCAACATAAGAAATAACAGGGTCACTCCCAACAAATTTCTCAAAAGGTTCTAACTTCAACTTTTTTGTACACCAACGGGATGTCGAGGATGGCAGATATCCTCCATACATCTTTAAGTGATGATCAAAAGGAGCTTCATTACTCCCTTCTGCTGCTTGAAGTTTTATAATACTTTTCCCGAGGTAAATTTCCAGGTTTCTGATCAATTCATATGTTTCATCTAATTCTTTTCCTGTATCACAGGTGTAATATTCTATGTTCAATGAAGGATATTTATCTTTCATATAAATAGCAAGTGCGGCACTATCCTTACCGCCTGAAATTCCTAACACATGTCGTATATTCTTCATTTCCTTAACAACTCTTTTAGAATATTTGCCAATGCTGCAATATTGATAGTTTTGTCCTTTGAAAGCTTCGATTTAATAACAGTTTCAATTTGCGCAACTTCAGTTCTTCTTGTTTTAGGTAGTCGTATTAAACTTTTGTTTATGCCATCAACAAAAGAACTCAGTTCTATACCTAATACATCTTCTTTACCATCATTGAAATCAGATTTTGAAATATTTGTGAGACTATCTAACTCTCTGATCATAATGGAAAATCTATCTTTCAGTATAAATTCGTCTTCATCATTGATTATTTCTATTGATTTTCCAATAATTACCTGTGCAATCGAACTCAACCAAGCCTTTCTATCATCCAGATCAGAATCTAAACGCTGTATGAAAGTTTTTTGGTGTGGTAGGCAGAGATGTTTTTTAAGTTTCCTATATCTTGCCTGCAACTCAATTTTATACTTTTCAAAAGGCATTTTCTCACCAATAAAATCATTGAGGATAAATTCTTCAAATCTATTTATCAGTTCATCAAATGCTGTCCGTAATTCTCTGATAGAATCCTGCAATTTAACTATATAAGCTTGCAGTACGTCCTTTGAATTTTGAATTGAAGATACACTAAAGCCAATAGCAGTAGGGAAATCTTCAAAAAACGTTTTCTCGGGATCTTTTGCGTTTGCAATTGCAGTCCTTATTGAAAGAGTCTCCTTTTTTAATCTTTTAGTATTTCGGGAGTACTCTGGTAGTCCTCTATAGAAGGTTAAAAAAGGTTTAATTGTCTCAATAAAAGTGTTATTATCTATCTTATCCTTTGAATGCTGATTCAGAAAAACACGATAACTATTAAAAATGTCAAGTTTTACTCCCTCAATATCAAAAGTTTTGATTTCATAATCATCAGGGCATTTTACAAGTAATTCGAGAACTTCATCCGTTATATATGGGATGTATCCGCTTTCGCCAAACAGAGCATAGTCATCACGTTTGATGAATAGAAAGGATGCTATCCAAAAATCAATTAATCCCTGTTTTAATTTAAAAGGTTGTTTTGTAAGAGGAGAAATAAAATCCGAAATAGATCTTCTAGTATGTTTAGCAGACTCAAGAAAAGCAATTGAAAAGCTCCAAAGCTCTTTGAAGGTTGAGTCGGGTGATACTGCCGGGACAAAATTAATCTTATCAGAGTATAATGTTATGCCGTTTTCCTTAAGAAGAGTTAAGAAAATGGTTTTCTCTGGAGGAAACTTATTACTTTCAAATCCCAGATCCGGTTTATCCCAATTATCAACTAATGCCCGATAAAAGCCTTTTTTCGCAGTGTGGATTGAACTTGAAATTTTATGCTTATTAACTAATTCATTCCTAAAGACAGGGGCTTTTGCATATATTTGGTAGCAAATATGAGAAAGATACTTGTTGAAGTCCTTCTTGCTTGAAATTTTAACTTCAGTTCCTTTGAATATCCATGTTAAATCAGAGCTATTGGAGTATAAATTATGTAGTATATAATGATTTAGAAGGTTCTTCTGATGATGTAAAATGTTTTCTAGCTCTCGCTTTGCAACTCGATCATGTTCATTTTCTTCAAGGACTTTCCTTGTTTTTTCGATTTCAAATAGCTGGTTTTTTATAGTTTTTGAATTACGGTAAAACCCATAAAGAATCGCTTCTTCATGATTAAGAGATGTTTCTTTAACCTCTTTTATTGTTAGAGTCTCGTTGAAAATCAAATTTATGAATCCATCAACCTCATCTGTCGGAACTTCATTAATGGGGGTTTGGGATATACGGAATTCGAATAATCTGGGAGTCCCCATTAAGTACGAATAGGCCTTTGCATAAATTGATGGAAGTTGGTAATGCTTCTTTAGCATTGTTGCGACATCACTTATTTCCGTTACTTTACTTTCTGCTTCAATAAGTGCTGTTGTGATATCAAGATCTGTCCCTTCGAATAAAATATATTGTTTATTGTATTTTCTAAATAAAATAATCTTGTTATGTTCAAGGCTATTGACTAATTCTTCAGAGTTTCTCACTCCTAGGCATGTTGAAGCATATTTTATTAAGAATTCCTTGCCAAGGTCAGAACCATTCATGGCAGTTATTTCGAGCAAGCCAATTGTCTTAATAATTTTTGAATAATCTGATATATTATCTGGGAATAATCTTTCAATAGCATCAATGGAATTTTTAATTGCAGCCCATGCTGCATAATCTGGATTATATCGTGAATTAATGTAAGAATAGAAATTAAAGATCAGATAATCGTAAACGCAGGCAATATTATAAAATGGGTTTAGTCTTCGATCTAACTTATTAATACCTGTATGGTCGGTTGATTCAAGAAAGGAAAAAAGAGACCTTTCATTTTGACCATATTTTTGCAAAGAAATAGTTAATATGTTTGCGGAAATCAGATCAAGGGGATAGAGCCTATTTGAAATGTCTGATATAAAATCAGAACCAAAACTAAAAGCTTTTGATTTTTTTGCAATGTTTAAAGCATTGTGAATTTCCTTTTCTGTTTTTTCATCCAGATTGGGATTTACTAAATGCTCTGATGCTAAAAAAAGAAGCTGTTCAATCGGTTCATTAAATGTTATTTCCCGGAATCTTCCTTTTACTTTTGTCCACTCTTGTTTTTGGGTTATATTTAACGAGAAAGCATACGCATCAAAATTCTGATGTATTGTTGTAATAAGAATTATGTTGTGATCTGGATTATTTGCAAATTCCGATAATTGCTGAATAAAATAAAGTTCCTTTTCAGGAAGATTTTGAGATGCGTATTCTAAGTACTTACCAAATTCGTCAATTACAATAACAAGCAAGGGATTATTCTTCCCTAATTCCCTGTAATGACTGTATATTTCTGATAGGATGTTTTCTGTCTGATGCTTTGTTGTGGAGACATCAAAATAATCCGCAAAGGATGTTAAAATGGACTTATATTCGCCAATAAAATTTAGAAATTTAATTCTGGGGTTCTTAAGTAGATCGACACTAAAATGTCTTTTTTTCCCTGTAAGACTTTGTTGAAGTGCCCATAAAAAAGATGATTTTCCTGTGCCGTAAGAT
Organism: Bacteroidetes bacterium GWF2_43_63; assembly: GCA_001769275.1. Lineage (NCBI taxonomy): Bacteria > Pseudomonadati > Bacteroidota > Bacteroidetes bacterium GWF2_43_63. The sequence continues at coordinate 26,695 of MEOQ01000004.1, forward strand.
CCAATAATGTTAAAAGATCGAATCCCTTTGTGAAAATCACTTTTTAATTGTTCAACAATCCTTTTTGCATTTGGAGTAGGTATGTAGTTAAGATCTCTACCCTGATCCCGAATTATGTTGGTTGATGTGGAATATTTAGTTTGCATAATAATTTTTCAAGATTGATTCGGCTGCTGGTTTTTCTTTAAATTGAATTTCTTTAATTCCTGCTTGATCTTTGAATATTAAGAAAGGATACTTATTTGTTAGATTTTCAATTTTACTAAGAATACCGGCTCTACTTATTGCGAAAACAGAACCTACACTATTGTAACCCTGCTCAATACTGCTTAAGCTTAATGACTTCTCAAAATTATCGTTATCCAGAATAGCATAGAGTATTACTTCGTCTGGTATTTCAGGCTTGTCATTGTTTTCAATAATAAAAAAATCTTCAGCAGCTTTTCTATAGCTTCGTATCAAATCCAATTCAGCTAATAAACCCGAAAAACTATCTTCTTTATCCTTACTTTGAGCATCAGAACGCAAGTACATTTTGGCAAGAACCGTCAAGTCCTCATGTAATGTTCTTTCATTTATTGTAAAACCCTTGCCAGATTCAGACTTGCGTTTAATGAATGAAATATAATTTTCCTTTGAAAATTCTATTTTTTCTTTTCTCAATTCATTAAAGACAATAGAATAAGTTGAAGCAAAGCCTGATTTTATGAGATGATAGTGCAAAATCCATAAACTTGCTTCGTCTTCTAGGTAAGGATCCCATCCGTTGTCAGAAAGAAGATCATGGGCAAACGTTGTCAATTTATCGTCAGGCGTAAGAATGTTAAACGCCTTCATCCAGAAGCGAATTGAAGCAACCATGTTTTTCCCAACACCAAGAGCAACTACTGCATCTTCATCATTGAAAGACCGCTTGTCATTTACAAAGTCATACCCTTTTTTTAACCAAAAGTGACGGCACTGAAATGACTCATGGCCTGAAAATATAAACCGACTAATGGACTCAGACATGTTAATGGTTTTATAATCAAGATGTAATCACATCTTTTATTTAGAAGTTAAAAGTACAAAAAGATTTGTTTTGATTTCCAAGAAGAATTATTTCTTTTTAACAGCACGTAAAATCAGATAGTTAACGAGTAATTTGGCAAATTATAGCAAAACACCAAATTTGCATCCTCACATCGTTAAACCTTTGGCTATCAATCCGAAAGATTTATATCTTTGCCGCCCACATTTCAAAAAGCCCCATGAAAAAAGCTACAACCAAAACTGCTGCTAAAGCCACTGCCAAAAAGACTCCGGCGAAAAAGACCGCTGAAAAGAAGACTACGACTAAGAAAACTACTGTAAAACCAGCTACAGTAAAGAAGGCTGTTGCTGAAAAACCAACGTCTGTTCAGTCTGCCAAAATGGAAAAACTGAATAAACTAGAACGCGCTTTGGCCGAAAATCAGATCTCCAGATCGGAATATGAGATGTGGAAAAATGTTTATGCAAAGGAAGTTCCTTTCAACTTAAATATAATCGAAGAAGAAGATTACCGCCCCCGCAAAACAAGAAGAAGATCGTATTATAATTAATCTACTACTGCCCTGGCCTGGTTTTCACAGACCTGCCAGAAATAATTTCGAAACCCTATGTACTGCCCGAAATGCAAGGCTGAAAATTTCAGCAAAGATGGAACTGTGAATGGCCGCAGCCAGTATTCATGCGCTGTATGTGGGTTTAATGTGACAATTCCGGTTGTTCCGAAATCTGAAAATGCTGATAAAAAGCGTGAAGTACTTATTTTATATTTTGCCGGATATGATATTGATGATATTGTATTGCTGTCTAGATTGGAGCAGGAGGTTGTTATCCGATTGATTAATGAGGTTACTTTGTAAAGCGGTAATGATCCTGCTTTATCTGCAAAAGATGGTGTATTTGTTAGCATTAGAAAAGTGAAGCTACTATGACTCTTGAAGCCCTGAAAACATGCCCTCGCTGTGGATCATCTAACCTGGTGAAAGATGGCTTTATAGCAAAGATGCAAAGATTTAGATGCAAAGAATGTGACAATCATTTTACAGTTACCATGCAGAGACAGTGGATTGATCAGAATCTGAAGAGGAATGCAATGATTCTGTACCTCTCTGGGTTAAGTATTAATAGAATCGAGGATCTGACCGGGATGAAGCAAACGACCCTGTTCAAGTAGGTAAAAGATCTGGGTCCGAAATTCGAATTGATGCGGGCCTCTGAAAAGCCAAAAACAAAAACAATTCATTCAAAAACCGATAAGATTATCAGAATTGAAGATGTGCCCTGGATATTGATTTATTGGGATGGTGTTGCTGAATTGTGGGTACAATGAAAAGAATAAAACTTGTGAGGTTGTTACAAAATGTTGATAGAACACATGTAAATATCTATAATTTTCATGTGCCGCATAATATCTATCCATACAAAATAAAGCAGTTGCGCAGCTACGATTAACAAAGGGCTAAAACGCATTAACCGCCTGCAAACCTCATTAATAAATATCTCTATCCATTTCATCGAATAAATTTCTAAACATTTTCGTTAGAGATCTTGATTTTAACAAAATTCTTTATATATTTACATCGTGAACATAGCAGAAAAAAGGTTTTTTATTCGCGGACAATGACTTTTGATGCTGGATTGTACTAATTCAAGAGTATGTTGAGTTATGTGCAGGTGATAGTATAAATGTTTATCACACAGGTTCGCAAAACAAGAGGTCATGTTATGTTTTAAACAGAGAACACACAGTCACTATTATTAAACAAAACGAGATGAAAAGTATAAGCAACTTTTAAAAATCTACAATGCAAGATATAAACTTTCGTCATATAGCAACTCAAATAGGGGACTTGTTGAAATACTCAACAACGGTGAATGAAATAGACCGACTTGGACAATCTGTTTTAAAAGTGGATAAAGAAGTATTTCCGAATTCAGCAATAACTTCAGTTAGAGCGCATTCTTTATATAATTGGGTTATGTCTTTAGCAAAAACTCCTTTGGACAGCACCGAAAGAGTAAAACGATTAATTAAGTTTTGCCTTGAGTTGACTCCGGAAGAACATATAAAAACGACAATTGCGTTTTTAGAGAAGAACAATTGTCCCTACAACCTGCTTTATAAAGACAACCTCGATGAATTTCTGAAAAGAAATTTTCACTCTGAAGTAATAAAGCATTCACAAAAACTATTTGCACAAGGAAATTACTTTCATTCAGTTTTTGAAAGTGCAAAAGCGTACAATAAAGATATAAAAATAAAATCTCAAAGTGATAAAGACGGACAACCTCTTATGCTAAGTGTTTGGGGGTGTGATACTGGAGTCTTAAAAGTTACTGCTTGTCAATCCCAGTCAGACAAAGACTTTCAAGATGGAATTAAGTTTATTTCGGGTGGCATTATGAGTGCTATTCGTAATCCAACAGCCCATGAACCTGCAATCACTTGGCCTATTGACAAACAGGATTGCTTAGACATACTAAGTTTAATTTCATTTCTTTATCGACAACTGGACAAAGCCGTTTACTATAAATAATGAAACATGGAATATTTAATTGACTTGAAAATTGATGACAAGTGCTATAATGCGATTGTTCATTTTGTTGCAACTTTTACAACGAAAGACGATGGTGAAGCCAAGTTATTCATAGATGAACTAATAGCAGGTTTTAAAAGGAGAGGAGTTATTATACTTCTTTCAAGTTATTACAGAATAGACAATGACCTTGAGCTAAGAGAAAGAAGTTATGAATATTATCAATTTTGTAAAGAGAGGGCAACGGCATCAATTCAAGTTGAACAATTTGTCTTAGACAATCCAGACCAAAACAAATCTCTTGTAGAAAACTTGACCGAGAAATTATTCGCAGGTAAAAACTCAACAGCAAGAATTGGGAAAGAATATAATATTCCAGTGAGGGTTTTAGACAAGAAGACACGCAATCCAATTACAGGTGAGTTTTATTATTTTACGATTGAACACTTAATACCAAAGGGATGAAAAGCAGCTTATAAAAAGGGGGTTGTGTTTGGGGGCAGAGGGTGAGAATGAAACCATTTGTGAAATTAATAAAAGTGGATGCTGGCAGACAGTCAATGGCTTAAAAAGCCCATCTACGCAAAGATCGGGAAAGCTTTAATGGTACTTAAATCAATTTGAATGAATAATTTGAATAATAAAATACGGGAGAGAATAAAAGAAATATGTGATTCTTTTTCGTTTTTCATTGAAGAATCTAATGAAAATTCTTACCGAATCTTTACCGGAGAGATTGATGGGGTGACTTTATTTTTAAACTTTAATGAAGATAAATTAAGTTTTTATTTTTTAGTAAGGACAAGCGATGTTGTTTATAGCGGAGATAGAAGTGATTTACATATAGTTATAAGTTTAATGCTTGCTAGTTTTCTAAAAATAAAAGCCAATATTTCATGTTCAATATTCGATATAGCACACCCTCTTATTGATGATGAAATTTGGGGAAGATACATCTATCCTTCACAATATGAAGACTCTTCTATTAATATTCTAGATTTTATAGAAAACCTATTTAGTATGTTACTTGAATGGAGATATTCCTTTTGGATGTTGATTGGTTGCCCGTGCCAAAAGTGTATGGAAGAAGAAAATTTAATAAATGAAAGAGATTATTACTCTGAATCAAATCTAATCGGTTATACAGCAACAATCACTCGCTACAATGCAGGTAGTAGAATAAGACCTTCGTATTCTTTCGTTTATGACATTGATAATGATATTACAATAATTAAATCAAAATCTCTAATTGATTATTTAAAAAGATTAATGACTCTATTTGATTACAATCCGCAAAAAATAAGAGGAATAAATGGTGACATATATATTGATTCTACTACTTATAATTTTGCAAGTCATAGCGCTTTAAACGAGATTGCAAACATTTTGACCTCCATTGATAGATTCCAAAGAATTGATGTAGATAGCCTAATTGTTATTGAAAACTTTGTAATTAGCATAGGTGAAGATTATATAATAGCAAAAAGTTTATCTTCAGGGTTAGATGCCTTTAAACTTGAAAAAGAGTTTATTCGAGAACGCCACAATCTTGAAGCATCAATACTATTCCCAATTCCTCTTTTCGAATGGATAGAAAATCCATGCCCTGCACAATTCGAATTATTAATAAAAAGCCTTCTAGAAAGGGATGTCAAAGTAAAAAGAGTTCGTATAGCTTCCCCAACAAATCAAGGAGATAATGGGAGAGATTTAATCATTGATTGGGAAATAGTAGAGAAAAATCAAACGTTTAATGAAACTAAGCCTCCGTCACGGATACTAAAAATTGTAGGTCAATGTAAAGCGAGTAATACCACTATTGGTAAAAGCAAAGTTCAAGATATTAAAGACACTATCGAATATCATGATGCTACTGGATTTTTTCTGGCAGTCAGTACTCAAATAACCAATCCTCTAACAGAGGCATTAGAAAAATTAAATCGAAAGCAACTCTGGACAGATTGGTGGAATAGGGATGATATAGAATTTCGACTCAATCAAAATCAAGACCTTATTCCTAAGTTTGATAAAGTTGTAAAAATTAAGAATACAATAAAGTTTATCAATGAATAAAAACTCCTGTTAACTTTTTATTTGAAATGGTAGGCAAATCTCGAATTTCCTTTTTAATAGCCAACTCAAACAGGAAGATCGATTTCATAAGTGTATGTCGTTTAGCCAAAATAGTCCGAAACAAGAATGATCATTAAAACATACAACATGACAAACCAAAACATAGAAAAAGACATTGAATTTGCAACGCAACGAATTGAAATTCGGCAAATTGAAATAGAGTCAGAATTGGCTGAACTTGCTTCAAAAATATCCAGTTTTACGAAATGGGCTTGGATATTCGTTTGGCTTGGGGGGGCGATTTCCCTTGTTTCAATTCTTTATTACGTCAATCAAAACGATGGAGATGGATTTGGGCTTAACCTTTTAGGGGATTTTATGGCAGGCTCGGTGGCATCAATTTGGTCTCTTGCTGGGCTATTTTTTATTTATGTCGCTTTTCTTGGACAGAAACAACAACTTCTAAATCAACAGTTAGAAATAATGTATAGTCAGATTGAGGTTAAATATACAAGACTAGAACTCTCTGGACAAAAGGTAGAAATGAAAGAACAGAATGACACCTTGCGACAACAAAAATTTGAGAATACATTTTTTCAACTTTTATCATTGTTTACTTCAATTGTTAACTCTCTTGACCTAAGACAGTCCATATCAAAAGGAGAGGTGTTTTCAACTGGTCGAGATTGCTTTGAGCATTTTTATAAACAACTCACGTCTTTTTTACACCACAGTATAAATAATCAATCTAGTTTGAATATTCAATCTTCACGGATAGAGCAAGCACTAGACGCTTATGACATTTTATATGACTCCAATAAGTCAGACATGAGTCATTATTTTAGAACATTGTATCACATAATTAAGTTTGTTGACAAATCCAATGTTGAAAACAAAAAACAATACACCTCTATTGTAAGAGCACAGCTATCAAGCTATGAACAAGTCATACTTTTCTACAATTGCTTACATAACAATGGGCGTGATAAATTCAAGCCACTAATTGAAACATATGCAATATTTAAAAACCTTGACGTCTCTCTTATATATAACAAAGACCATTTAAAGGAATATGAGCAAGGAGCGTATAAATAAATCTAATATAAAAATAATCTTATAAAGCGTGCAATCGGCAATAATAAATTATACCTAAAAGTTGGTAGATTTTTGCATTGTATTAAACGCTGCTGATAGATCGAACACCCCCACGCCCCCCCCAATTCCAAACCTCCCATTACCAGTAGCTTTGCCGTCGGCGACTTCAATAATCACATCCACCTCATGGGCGTTTTCGTTTTTGCCGCGGAAGTTGCCTTCTTTGGTGGTGTGGTAGATGAAAATGAATGCGGTGCGGGGGTTGTCATGGCGTAGTTTGCGGAGGCCGTCCATGTCGAGGCCAGCGCGGGAAACGCTGTCTATAAAAACGAAGTCGTATTTTGAGAGATCGTCGGGAATGGTTTCGGAAACGTATAGGTTGGGATGGGAAGCCTGGAGCCGTTCGATTTTTTCTTTGAGCGTGTAGCCGAATTTTTCTTCAATGGCACAGTACAGGACTTTTCCGTGGTGCTCTGCCAGATATTTTGCAAAGTCAATACACAGGGTTGATTTGCCAGATTTGGGCAGGCCGTAAACCATAGCAGAAAAGCCAACGCTGGGATCACCGATCAGCTCGCGGTATTTGCCTTGAAGGCCAATGGTTTCAAATTTCATAGCGGACAAATCTGTGCTGCGGATCACTTCAGGTGTTTCGTCATCGGCCGGACCGCTTAACCCCGGGCTTTTTTTTTGAGAATTTCTGACCAGCCCCATGAGTCCGTTCAGTTCACTTTCACTGATTATCGGTGCATCGCTTTCTCCGGTTACATAGCTATTGAGTGCCCTATAGAGTTTTTCCAATCGGGCGGCGTAGGGATCGCTTTTTCTGATTTTTTGATTCTCAGCCGCTTTGCTGATCCTTTCCATGAGCGATTTAGCTTTGTCTTTTACGTTCTTTTTACCGTGCAGCGAAATGTATTGTTTGATGTAGGTCACCGACGGCATTGTTTTCTGACTTTCAGCTATGGCCGTGTATTTCTCCAGCGTTTTCTTGTCAATCGTAACGGCGATGGATGCCCCCATCTGCTCATAGCATTTAATGAGCTGACTCTGAATGTGCTTTATTTCTGCAGCATATGGCGATGTTTTCCGGATGCGCTTTTCGAGAATGGCTTTTTGCATGGAGCTCAGAAAACGCAGGATCTCATCCTGGGTTTTTGTTTTGCCATGCATGGAAACATAGCGTTTGATAAAAACGATTTCAGTCATTATTTTCTCAACCTGCTCCGGCTCCTTTTCTGGCCGGGCTTTAGCAGGTTCTGCTTTTTCCTTTTTAGCAGCCGCTTGCTTTTCTGGTTTTTCTGTCTCCGCTCTGGGCTTCGCTTTGGCTGGTTCGTCATGCGGATTCTTTTCCAGGTAATCATCCAGCTTTTGCATATATGCGTTGATGACGCGCTTAATGTTTTCATTGGAATTGTATGCAGACCAGTTGTTTGGCGCCGCGCCACGGGTGAGTTTGTCTCCGTTCTTCAATGCTGCGGGAAGCTTGTCGAAATCTATGTTCCGGCTAACGTCGAAATAATTTTCAATGGTGATCATATTGCTGTTTTTTAAAATTTTCAGATTGAGAGAAGGTCCAGTTCCACTTCCAGAGCCATTGCCTCGAGTTCCAGTTCGCTCATGGAAGGAGCAAGAGCAGGGGTGCTGGGCATCATTTGCGGCTCTTCGGCGGGAATGTCGTCGGCTTTGTATGCAAGCAGATAATTGAGTCTTGCAAATTCTTCTGCACGATCCTGGGCTGTCCGGCCTTCGACTTGTAGCGCCGATTTCTTTGCTTCAATTTCGCTGCGGAGGCTTTTCCAACGTTCTGAACCCTGGTCGCCTTTGTAAAGTTCTGCTTTCTTTACGATGGCCTGTTTGTCGAGTTGATAGGTTTCAAGCACCTTTGAGAGATCGCTTTCGATTGAAAACCCTTTTGGTTTCAAAATGGTACGTTCCGTTTTGCGGACTTTCGAAACATATTCTTTGAAATACCGCAGGTACCAGGCTTTGTCGAAGTAGATTCTGAGGGCGCTGTATGAGTATTCGATTTTCCGTCCGACAGCCAGCACATCCTTGTCTTCAAAGGTGGATGCGTTCAGTAACGCTTCAATTTCTTCCTTCAATTCCTTTGCTTTTTTGAAAGTCTTTGCTTTCTGGCTTTGCTCAAAATCAGGCTCTGCGGCAGCTGCATTGTCGAAATGATCTGAGTTGATCAGGTTGTCGTAGAACTTACGAATGGCTTCCAGCGTCTCTTTTCGATAGTTGTTGTAATCTTCTATGTCGCTTTTGATTTCTTCAATCATTTGCAGCGCGCGGTTTGCCTTAGAATATTCGCGATTGAGTTGTTCTTTTTCCTGATCGAAAAACATGCGCACCAACCGGTCAACATCTGTAATCAATGCCAGTTTTATTTCTTCCGGATCAAGGCTTTCCAGGTCCAGTACATTGCCGCGGTCGCCTTTGAACCAGATGTCGTTGATGCGCGACGTCTTCTCTTCGAGTTTCTGAAAGACAAAAACATCCATTGAATCCTGTACCAATGGCATAACGATTCGAACATAAGCAAACTTGTTTCCCTGCCGCCAGATGCGTCCTTCAAGCTGTCGGATATCGGTCGGGTTCCATTCAGGATAACAATCGTAAATGACCGTTCCGCGTTTTTGCAAGTCAATTCCCTCGCGAATGGTGGCCGTTCCTATGATCACTTTCACCACCCCTTCCAGAAACGCTTCTTTCACGGTTTCCTTTCGTGCATCGTTGATTTCAGAACTAATGATTTCCACTTCATCCACTTTGGTTTTATCAAACATCAGCCCTCTTTCAAACCCGACTTCATTTTCCAGATACTGCTTAATCATCGGGAAAAACTGCTTTCCACGGTTCATGTAAATCACTTGTCCCGATGCCTGTTCGCCCTTTCCCTCGTGCCATTTTTTCACCGATCGGATGCATTCCATCACGTATTTGATCTTCGGACTTTCGTCAATGAATTCTTTGTAATCTTCCGGTGATCCGTTCAGAATAAACGGCGATAGGGCATTGTCGAGTGAGAAAGCCAGCGCCCTGAACAGGTTGCCCATGTCGAGTTTTCCCTGTGTAGAACTCTTTGCCATTGCAACAATCTTGTTCTGATTCTCCCGCTGTTTGGGAGTCATGTTTATATAAGTCAGAATTTGTTTTTCCTGAACAAGTCGCTCACGATTGCCCGAAACAGCATCGTAAAGCATTGGGAGGTTTATTTTCTTAGGCCGCTTCACGCCTGCTTCTTCGCCTGTTTTGTACAGGATGTGATTGTAGATGAGTTTTTGCAGGATCCGGCGATTGGTGAATGATTTGATGACTTCCTTCTCTACAATTTCTTCCTTGTAATTGGCGGTCCATTCTACAGTCGGCAGGACAAACAAATCGAAAAATGTATCAATGTTGTAGATGCCGCTTTTGGTGAGGCTTTCATAAGCCACCAGCGAAAGCATAGAATAAATTTCGAGAGGCGAATTAGTGAACGGCGTTGCTGTCAACAGCATCGTGTTCCGGCCAAATTTGCGCTGAATGTAATTCAGAATTAAAAATGCTTTCTGTCCGGTTTCGGAAGTTGCCGACTGAATGTTGTATCGCTTATTGCCGTCTTCATCCGCTTTCACACTGCTGAATACATTTTTGCAACGATGCGCTTCATCAATGACGATGTAATCAAATCCGACCACATCCACATCGGCAACGGTGTCTTTGAGGCCAACGCCAATCATTTCACGAAATTTCTGATATTCAATTTCCTTGTCCCTTGCGGTCTTTTCACGGCTTTGTCCAAGTATGTTCACCAGCTCGACAAAAAGTTCATCAGAAACAGAGTCGCCAAACCCCAGTCTTCGAAAACCTTCGTAGGTCACCACAGTAATGGATTTTTCAGGAACCGGCTTGTTCAGGTTGATGCGTTTCACGACATCAGTCCCCAAATTGTACCAGTCATTCAACTGTATGCCGGTATGGGAAAGAATTCCCGAAATGAATTTGCCGGACTTTTTATCTTCGAAACCAAAAATTTCATTGATCCATTTTTTGTAAGTCGGTTTGGGAACGACTATAAGAGGCCGTTTGCACTTTCCGGAATAAATGAAATTGGCCAGGGTTGCTATGGCACAGGCGGTTTTGCCAACACCCACATCGAAGCTGTTGATGCCGCTTCCCATCACTTCCATGAATGCAATACCTTCTCGCTGAATGTCGGTGAGCTGCAATATCCCTGACTTGAACGTTGCTGAACACTCGAAGCCAATCGGCACTTTGTGATAGGAAATATCGCTCTGTCCGTTGTATAACCGGTTCCATGAATAGTCCAGTTTTTCCTGATCCTTGGCAGTCAGAACTTCATGCAGAAATCTTGAAAACAGCTTTTCGCCTTCAATCCGGGCATTTGCCTTGAGCTCCGATTTTTCTTCTTTGCTCATTTTGTCATCGCGCAAAGGTCGGTTGGCAATGTAGTAATCGGCAATGTCAATAGCAGATGACTTTTCAAAATCCGCGTCGGCATTCAGCGTAAACAGCCATTTGACAAATACGTCCTGCAGGCTGTATCGGGTTTCGCTATCAAACTTAAGATTGATTTTCTCCTTGTCTTTTTTACGTTCGACCTTTCCATTCACTTTCTTCAACTCTTCGGCATTTTCCACATCCATGAATTCTTCGCGCACTTCGCTAACTGAGAAAAGATTGGTGTCAGCGGCGAAGTCCGAGATGGCAGTGATGATTGGGCGTTCCTTTTCATCAGGGTTGGTCACACTCAAAAGACCAGGCTTCGATTTATCAATGGCCTCTTTGTGCTTCAGATAAACAGCTTCTCCCCATTCCGATTGAATGAACTCCTTGTCAGCTTCCAGTTGTAACTCGCGGTCATACATGTTGCCAAAACTGTAGATCGGAAACGGAACAACTTCGCCGCCCATGTAGTACAGCGCTCCTTTTTTTACCAGTGCGGAAAGCTCGTTTTCATTCGCTGCAATCGAAGTTTTTTCCAGCTTGCATGTTCTTGCCGACACATAATACAATCCATCATCACTGCGGAAAATGAAATAATTTTCGCCTTCGGCATATTGGTGAGTCTTGATGTATTTACCAAGAACAGCGCCTTTATTCGCATTCCGGATGTCGCGAAAATGATTGTCTTTGATGGTTGTGTTTTCAGTCGCAACAACATTTTCAACCACATTGCCACCCTTGATGTAATATCGTTCCCATCCTTTCATGGCAATCCCCAGCGAACGTTTATACCAGACCCAGGCTTTGATTTCTTCGAAAGTAAGCCCTTTGTTGTATTTGCTGATGACCTCATCAAAGCTCATGGTCTTTGATGTTTCGCCCAGCCCGTGCAATCCTTTTGCCTCTCCTATAATCTTGAGGATTTTGTCACTGTTGGCCAGGATTATGCTCAGCATTGCCGGGCTGATATATCCCAGGCTGTTGGCCGTTGTTATTCCACTTAGATAGCCCATGTCTGTACTGTTTTGATCGTTTAATAACTGCATTTCGGTTTCAAGGGCGAGCGCTTCAAGCTCCAGATTGGATGCGCCATTGCCTCTGATTGTACTGATGATTTCTTCTTTGTTTCCCTTGACTGTAACCGGAAAATCGCGGGACGTTGAAATGATTTCCTTTCCGCATATTTTCTCCGGATGCAGGGCAAACCAGGTGTTGAATGAGGTGATTTCTTTGAATGAAAGAGGCTCGTTCAGCGCAAAGGTCAGTTTGTATTCATAGTCATGAAGCGCTTTGAATCTGCTTTCCAATTTCAGCGGAATCACTCCGTTTCTCACCAGGCTGCGATCAATGTTGTCCGCAGGAAGTTCGTCCAGCAGTTTTTGTATTGCTGATATCCTTGCTCTGAGCCAGGCTGGATTACTATTTTCACTATTCGAAACCATCATTCCATGTTGAATTCTGTTTCCATCTGTGGGATCACTGCCGCCGGAACCATGTGATTATTTATCACTCTCATGATAATTTGTTCTTCGAGTTTGGCATATCCGTTTTTTGACTGAATCCGCTCCCAGACATTTGGGCTGTTGGCTTTCGTAACTCTTTTTAACTGATGAAGAATCTCTTCGCGTAATTCTTTTTCAGCTTTTGAAACAGTTTTGTCCAGAGTGCCGGAAAGTGAGCTGTCGCCATTGTCCATAAATGAATAGTAATCGTTTTTGGTAGCGATGATGTGGTCAAGCACATGAATATCGAAGTATTTGAAAGCTTGTTTTATTTTCTTTGTTAGCTCTCTGTCCTGCGGGCTGGGCTCTGTGTTCCCTGAAGGATGGTTGTGTGACAGAATGACTCCTTTGGCAAGGATTTTCAAACCGACGGCCACAATCATTTCAATATCGACCTGGGTTGAATTAATGGTTCCTTTTGTGTGCCGGTAGTAGCCAATGACCTTGTTGGAGTGGTTCATATAAAGCACCACGAAATGCTCCTGAATTTCCACACCGTCAAAAATGACCTCCTTGATGAATTGATATGCATCGCGCGACGAAACGAGCCGGGAAAAGATCAGACGCTCTTCTTTGAAAGTCAGGTCAACTTCCTTTACGCGGAATTCTTTTTCAATGTCCTTGATCTGTTTGTCCAGGTCCTGCATTTCGGTTCCGTTTAACACGAACATTGGGGTTGACTGTGGAATTTTATACTCTTTCATGTCACTTGCGTTTTAAAACAATTATATCGGTCGGGACTTCCGAAAAGCGGAACACAGCAGGCAAACGATATGCGTCCATCAGCTCTGCCAGTTGCCCGATGCTGTCTTTCTCATGGTTATATGAAATGCCGTTTCGTAAAAAATTGCTCGAAGTGATGTAGATAAGCAGCCCGCCGGGTTTCAGCAATTTTAGCCCGTAGTACAAAAAAAACAGCTCTATCTGTTGCATTTTGGGCGCAGCGAAATAGGAGCTGTATTTGTTTTTATGCTTTCCGTAGGGCGGATTGCCTATAACCAGAGAGAACGGATAATCTTCGAGCCAGGTCAACTGATTTCCTTTGAGTTTGCTTGTGAAACGGGGCGGTTGCAAAAAGGCTGTTTCAAAGTAACCTGTATGTATTTTCGCTTTGGGGTAAGTGATCTGACAGATCCTTGCCGACACAGGATTGATTTCAATGCCCGTGACGCGCGATTTGTCCGGCGCCGGGGCAATCACTCGCCCGGTGGCAATTCCTGGCTCCAGAATGCTTCCTTTTGCATCATGGCCATATCGATATGCCAGCTCCCACATGAGCTCAACAATGTAATCGGGAGTAAAAAACTCATAAAGAACACCTTCGCCGCTGGCTCCCTTGCTTCCCTGACCGCCAGAACCTTCGTATTGCTGAATAAAAGAAATGTCATCAGAGGAATACGATTCTCCCATAAGATCCTTCCCTCGAATGAAATCTTCAATCTGCTTGTTAAGCTCATATTGGTTTTCAGATCTGGACATAGATTTGTTTTAATGCAAATCTATGGGGGTGGAGAGGTGGGGTTGGGCGAAGATGGGCGAAAATGGGCTTTGTTTTTGAAATTTGAACTAGGTTAAAATAATTATTATCAATAATTTTAATTTTAATAACTTTGGTGAGTTAAACCTAATGAAAAACACGCATACATGGCAAAAATTCATTCACTCAAGATTCATAATTATAGGGGTATTGAAAAATTTGAGCACACTTTTGGAAGTACTAATTTTGTTTGCCTTATTGGACGAGGTGACTCTGGTAAAACAACAATATTAAATGCAATTTCTGCTGTATTATCACCAAATTGGAATTATACTTTTTTCGACACAGATTTTTATAACGGTGATATTAGTAATAATATAGTAATTGAAGCTAACATTATTGAAGTTCCAAGTGAATTGTTGACTGAATCTAAATTCGGATTGTATAAGCGCTTATTAAATTCATCAAATGAAATAATTGATGATATTACATTGGAAACTGATGATTGTGCTGATATATTATCAATCAAGTTGGTCGTAAAAAATGATCTTGAACCAAAATGGTATATCTTTAATGGCAGAATTCAGCAAGAGGATATTGAAATTTCATCATATGATAGAGCAAAACTCAATGTATTCTTAGTTTCAGATTATCTTGACAAACACTTTTCTTGGAGTAAAGGAACACCATTGTTTTCATTGCGCAAACAATCAGATTTGAAGAGTGAAACGAATAAACTGCTATTAGACGCAAATAGAAAGGCTAAAGAAGTTTTTTTAAAAACAAAACCATTAGACTCTTTAGATTCAGTTGTCTCTTTAATTAAGGATTCTGCAGCAACGATCGGTCTTTCTTTGGATGATTTATCTGCATTGATTGATAATAAAGATTCAATGTTGAATGAAGGAAATATATCTCTACATGTAGATAGTATACCTTGCAGGTTGAAAGGTAAAGGATCAAAAAGACTTTTGTCTATTGCAATTCAACTTGAATTAGCTAAAAAAGGAGGAATTGTACTTATTGACGAGGTTGAACAAGGATTAGAACCTGATAGAGTGAAATTTTTAGTTAATCGGCTTTTTAATAACAAACAAGGGCAAGTGTTTATAACGACTCATTCAAACAATGTTCTTGTTGAGATTGATGCGAAAGGAATATTTTTAAAAAAAGCTGAACAACATAGCCTAGTTACATTTGATGAGTGTTTTCAGGGTTGTATTCGAAATAATCCCGAAGCTTTTTTTTCAAAAAGAATTATTGTATGCGAGGGAGCAACAGAAGTAGGCATATGTAGGGCCTTAAATGAATTTAGGATAGAATCTGGAGAAAGCAACTTTGAAATGTTAGGTATTTCCTTAGTGGATGGAACAGGTGCGAACTTTATTAAGTATTGTTTTGATTTTTTTGCAGCGGGAATAGATGTTTGTGCTTTTTGTGATTCAGATGATCCTGCGATAAATGAAAAGAAGAAAGAACTTATTAATATTGGAATTCAAGTCGTTGATTGTTCAGCTGGTTGTTCTATAGAACAGCAATTATTTAATGACTTGCCATGGGAAAAAGTTACAAGATTAGTTAAATATGCAGAAATTGAAAGATCTGAGCAAGGGATATTGGCTAATACAGGGAAATTGTCAAAAAGCGAGTTGACTGACCAAGATTTACCTGGAATACGAATATTATTAGGAAATGCAGCAAAACAACACGATTGGTTTAAAAGAATCGAACTTGGGAAAAAGCTAGGGAGAGTGTGGTTTAATTCACTTTCAGAGATAACGTCAAAACACCTGCATACTCAATATTGTCACCTTTCAAGTTGGATAAATAAATGAATCTAAAGGAATTTATATCAACCCGTAGAAGCATAATAATTGCACCTGCTGGTTATGGTAAAACATATGCATTGGCAAAATGTTTGACAATTACAGATAGCGATAAAAAACAATTGATAATAACACATACACATGCTGGAATAGCTGCAATTAAAGAAAAAATTGCAAAGTTAAACATACCAAACTCAACATTTTGCATTGAAACCATCAATGGGTTTGCTCAAAAATACATGCTTTCATTTTACAGTAACGCAATAATTCCTGAGCAAGAAAGTAAAAATTATTTTCTTTTTATCATTCAAAATGCTACTGAACTTTTTAAAACAAAGGCTGTAAAAAGAGTTCTTCAATCAACATATCAAAATATTTTTGTTGATGAATATCAAGACTGCACACTATCACAGCACAAAATGATTATGGCTATTTCGGAGTATTTGCCAACACATATAATGGGAGATCCGATGCAGGGTATTTTTGGTTTTAATGAGCCACTAGTTAATTTTGAAAACGATCTAGATTCATTCAAAATCGTGAATCAACTAGATACTCCATGGAGGTGGAATACGACAGGTAATACGCAATTAGGATTGATTCTAAAAGAAATCAGATCGATTTTATGTTCGAATAGGAAGGTGATAAACTTTAAATCATTCAGCCCAACAATTGAGAATATATTAATCAATGAATCGGATATTTTTAATCAAAAGAGTATTTATAGAAGACAATTGAACACAATAATAAACAACAATAATCAATCTAAAGAGTTAGAGAGTTTGTTATTAATTGTTCCTGAATATATTGAAAATGGAGTGAATCGAGGGGGAATTAATTCAAGAGCAAAACTTAAAGCATTAATAGATTATTCACATCAGTTGACTCTTTTAGAAGCAATTGATAATAAAGACTTTTATTCAATTTCTAAGTCAATTGATAAACTAGTGAATGGCATTCATCGTAGAAATAAAAAGCTGAAAGCTATTTCAGAAGATCTTTTGCAAAAAGTATTTTACAAAGGAAGTATTGATGCTTGGATTACAGAAGATAGACTAATAAATAAAAGAGGGAAAGACGCAAAAACAAAACAGAAACTAGAAGATTTGATTAATTCGTTTATAGATGAGTCTTCAATGTCGTCCTTGTTAGAGCTTCTTTTGTTCTTAAAAAATGAAATGAAATTTAAATCAAAGAGAGTAGATCTTATAACTAGTATAATTAAATCCATGAGAATTGCAATTGTAGAAAATAAGAGTGTTTATGACTCAATGGTGAGTTACAAAAATATAATTAGGAGAGTGGGTAGAAAAGTTCAAGGGAAATGCATAGGTACTACTTTATTAACTAAAGGACTTGAATTTGATACTGTTGTAATTTTGAACGCACATAGAATTTCTGATCACAAACATTTTTATGTTGCAGTTACAAGAGCATGTAAAAGACTTATTGTTTTTTCAAATAGTTCTATTTTACAATTCACAAATTAAAGTTTCTTCAAATCCATCATCTTTCCCGGGCACTCTGTTGCAGCCAGATCCCGGTGGCCTTTTAAAACGAGGTCTTTTCCAACAACAGATTTCACATGCTTGATTACTCCTCGTAACGAGTCCATCTGCTGCGGTGTTGGCGGGTGCTTTGAGAGGTGTCCGATCAGGCAAATACCAACATAAGTGGTGTTATAATATCCCACATGGTAGCTGATGGATTCCAGATCGTTGGTCTGGTTGACTGTTCCATCATGTGAAATGACGAAATGATATCCGATGCCCGGCCAGCCGCGCGAAATGTGATAATTGGCAATAGCTGTTGGAGTTCCTGAATCTGCTGCGCTGTGATGGACCACAATACCCGTGATTGAACTCAGCGTTCTTCTTTTGTACGCACCTTTCCCCTTCGGGAGAGATGCAACGATGTTGTCGATTTTGATTGTTGTCATAGTTCCTCCTATTGCAAGGGCTGT
>MEOQ01000004.1:44660-72407 GCA_001769275.1 Bacteroidetes bacterium GWF2_43_63
ATTTTACAATTTTTATGGTTTTTGAATACTCGATTTTACAATTTGGGTTTTTACAAGTGATGGCCTGCTGCAATTTTCGGCGTGAGAAAATCCATAGCCAGGGCTTAATGCGTTCGCCTTTGTAAATGACCTGGATCAGGCTGTCGCGGCTTTCAATATGTACCCGCTGTGTGTCTGCTATTGCAATGCCGGACACAGTATAAAACGCATCACTGTAATTGAAAACCCTTACCGGAATGGTGTCGTATATCAGGCTGTCGCGAAGAGTAGTCACGATGTCTTTCTGTTCATGAATGACTGTTTCGGAATACTGGTCAACGCGACCAGGCTTGATTTTCAGATTGCGGATTTCTGCTAAAATTTCCGGATAAATTTCTTTCAGCTCATCGTATTTCAGTTGAATAACATCCACTTTTGCAACCAGTTCACCGTTGCGGGATTTGTAATACTGTACCTCCTGATTTGCGGCAACAAATGATTGTTCCAGCCGAATGCGATTACTACGTTCGCTCTTGTACATTCTGCCCGTTATAAACGAAATAAAGGCAAACAGAAGTACTATGCAGAGCCATGTCAGATTATTGCGGTTTCGTTTCATTGTCGTTGTTGTTACTTGGGCGTTTTGTTTCACTCCAGATGTAAGAGGTGAGAATGGTCATGATTCCTGCAACACAGGCCGACGCAAGAACTTCCATGCCGTTGAAGATTGACAGAATGGCCAACACCGCCAGCAGAATCCCGGCGATGATGGTGATCAGATATCTTTTCGAGTGTTTCATTTTATTTCGTCTTTGTTTTATTCTTGTTTCTTTTTCGTATGCTCCGCCACAGAAACAGGCCTCCAATGCCAAGTATCAGAAAACCTAAGAGCCCGAGCTTTTTTTTTCATCGTCGGACAGAACATCATTGAGAAATTCAACAGGGATGGCTTTCAGCATGATCTGTTTTGCTTCGCCTACCGTAATTTTACCATCCCTGTTGATATCAAGCGAAGGGTTTCGCTCTGCAACTACCGATGCCGGGATCGTGGAAGACTGAATGACGTAGTTGTCGGGTTTGCCAATGGCGGCGGGCCAAAAGGTGATCATGTAAAGATCGTAGTAGCTTTTAATTCGTCCTGAATAGGGTTTGAAATATTTGTACACGTAATCCAATTGCTGCAGATTATTCATTTTATACAATGCCTGTGTGCTTGTCCCCAGCCACATGGCCGTGGTGGGCATGAACTGAATGAGGCCGGTTGCACGATAATAGGAGCGGGTACAAGCATCGGAGTGATCGCCTTTCTGCTTGTTTACAGCCTGAGCGTTGATGCCACTTTCATGCAGCATGACCACCATCAGCCAGTTTGGATTAATGGCCAGCTTTTCGCAAATGCTTTTGACTTTCTCTGCAAATGCACTTCGGCTCTCGCCTTTGTTACAGACTATGCGGTTAGTGAGAATCATTGTGCAATAATTTTTACGGTTCTTGAATCCACCCATCGTTCCGTGTTGTCTACAGTCAGAAACTTGATGTAATTCGTTTTGCCCTGTACAAGCGATCCCAGGAACTCTCCCAGTAAAACAAACCTTTCCACCGTGCAATACGGCTGCATTTTTTCGTTCAGGATTTTTGTGTCCGATGTACTAACCACCATTTTTGTTGTAAACCCTTTCACAGTGGTATCGTAGTAATCAAGCGGCTTTTTGAAAGTGACGACCGTTTTTGTGTTTGGATATTGCAGAAACATCTGTTTGAAATAGTCGAAAACATCCACATAGTCTTTACTCGAAGCAATCCACATGGTGTATGATTTTCCGGCGTATGCTTTGAAAGCGGCAGGCAGTCCCTCTTTCTTAACAATGTATCCAACCTGGATAAACTTGACATTGTTTTTCAGATCGAGTTCCTGCTTGCCGGTGGCATAACCAATGAAATCGCCCGGCTTTGCCTGAAACAAAATGTTGTTTCCCTTGGAGCTTTCATACCATGCTTCGTGATAACTGGCATCCGGAGTTTTTCGCACATACACTTCTTTTTTGGCAACCACCATCTGATTCTTTTTGGCGAAAGTCACAGCCGGTGCGCCGGATTTACCAGGGATCGTTGAAATCAGCGTCATGAGTTTCTGGTATTCATCGGCACTGAGTTCATTCTGCAACTCTGCAATCAGATCTCCGCCATACATCTTGTTGTACGATTTTACGACCTCGTCAAAATTGGTCATGTTCTTAGCGGCGTCATAAATTTTGTCGGTATTGGTGCTGTCAAAGCTTTTCAGAATGGAAATTCCTGACGGATTCAGCGCATCATGAATAACCGCGGCTTGCCTCACTTCCGGACTGTCGTCCAGTTTCATTTCGGTGTTCTTTTGCTGCGCTTTGGCAATCATGTTTTTGCCAATTTTGTACAGGATTAATCCGCTGAGTCCAATCACAGCGCCACCCACCAGTACCCGCCCGGGATGTTGCATAACATAGTCGAGTGCTTGTTCGGCCCGGGTTTCACCGGGAGCTTTTTTTGTATTTTCTTTTTTTGCTGCCATCAGATGAACATTTTGGCCTTGCGCACAAGACTGGGTTTAGCTTTGATTTTCTTTGAGAAATCGATGAAGTCTTTTGTGGAAAGTTCCTGGCGTGTAGTCTTCATCAGATCAAACATAGCCTGAAGGATTTCCTTTGCTTCATCAGCGCTTTGCGCTTCAATCTTAACTTTGAATTCGAAGGTTGTCATGATGAAAATTCTTTTTTCTTTTCAATGTATTCGAGCAATTCGGGAGCAAGGCTTTTGTTGGCCTCAATTTCGGAGAAGATGGAAAAGAGTTCGCCCAACAGTTGATTGTCGATGCTGTTGAGAAACTGACTGATCAGCGAGATCACTTCGAAGCGTTTTTGTTCATCGGACGACATCGGCACAGAGCTGTTTTGCGGTGCGGCAGTGGATTCGTAAACGATTCCGGATTTGTCATCTTTTGCCGGGAGCATTTTCTGTTCTTCTTTTTCATCAATTCCCATGAGCTCGGCAATGGGCTTACTGAGCTTCTCTTTTCTGATGCCGATGCTTTCCAGAATATCGCCCAGCATACCAGCGTAATACCGGATCTGGTTCTTTTGCTCCAGATTTGTTTCCAGTTCCTGGTTATGCGCTTCCAGTTCCTCAACCTTTGCTTTCAGTTCATCGTTTTCATCAGCAAGTTCTTTGACGATTTCTTTCATTTCGAAAAAGTCATTTTCGCGGCGTTTCTCTTCAAACCGGCGTTCAACAATTGCATTGATTTCGACTTCACCGAGCCCCGGAACAGTATGAGCAGGTTGAACATCGTTGTGGGTGCGCAGATCGCACACATTGCCATCAATTAATTTTCCTCCTTCCGTGATGAGATCAATTTTCAAAATCTCCGGTTGTTCCGTTTTCAGGAAGTTGTTGATCTGCCTGTTCATGAGTTCAACAGGTTCCATTTCTATCACCTTGTTGCTTCTATTATCGGTAAAAACAGTGGCGTTGAAAAAGACTTTAAACCCTTTTTCACTCTCCTTTTTCGCTCTCGCGTTAAGGCTTTTCAGAAAATATGAAACACTATTTGCTGCCATTTTATTTTGGTATTACTCGGATGAATTCAATCAACTGTACTGTGTTAGCCGGATTGGTGATTTTGATCTGTCCGGTGAATTCCCTGATCTGTGCAAAGACCTGGAGCTTGTAATGCTGATTAACTGTATAAACATTATTGTCGGCGCAGATCACGGTGTTGTTTGCGAGCTCTTTTGAAACCAGAAACAGATACTCATTGTAGGCGGGGTACAGATATTCAACCTCGTCGTCTTTTGTAAGAATGCTGAGCGATTCGAAGCGGTATTTTTTATACCCGCGTTCAAGCATCTGCTGGTTGATATATGAAAGAAGATACTGGTCCATTTTATTTTGTGGCTTTACAATACAGATAAACATTAACCTGATAGGGGAGGAAAGTTCCTTTGTCGTCTTTTGCAGTTGCGGCGTCCTGATAGTAGCCGCTGATCCGCATGTCGGGTGTGATCTGTTCTTCAATTTGCATAAAGTGATTGCATTTCAGCAAGGGTTTGTCAGCATATCCGACTGAATGATGCAACGGATGAACTTCGCCTGAATTAATCTGGATGCTGATTTCGCCTATGTGCTGAATTTCGTGACCGGTTTGAATAAATCCTTTCACCGTTGCCAGAATGCCTCTGCAACTAATAATGTGGGCAGGTATATTTTGATCAATCGGTATGACCTGGCCAGCTTTGCGGACGATAATCGGCAATATGAAATACCTGCGGATTTCCATTTTACTGTACGTTTTTCAGTTTCAGATAAATATTCAAAGAGTAGGGGAACGTTATTCCATCGCTGAACCCGCCATCTGTAAAACGGCCCTCAATGATGCTTCCACCAGCTTCCACCACTTCGTCATTGTCAAAAATCACAAACCGTTCGTTGGGTGTTGAGCTCTGATCAGTGGCCAGCAGTTTGGTTTCGAAGCCTTCGGGAAAGATTTCCTGTTCTGCAATGCGTAGTTCCATTGTGCTGCCGTAGTGCGATTCGTCTTTGGGAAGCGACACATAAATTCCCTCAACTTTTGAGTACAATTTATCCGTTGCAGCGGAGAACCGCACTGTTTGTCCCGGCGTTTCCACCTTGACTTTGATCATTTGATATTTGGTCAGTTTCATGATTTTGATTTTTATACAGGAATGGAAAGGGCTACCAGAGCGGATCACCCTAACCAGGCCTGTAGAACGTTTTAGTACTTGGTCACAGATGTTCCGATCAGGATTGCCTTCATGTACATGTTGGCCGGCGCGTTGGCGCCCCATTCAATGTTCAGTTCCATGGCTTGCTGATCAAGAATTACTTTCGGGTTGTCCATCACGAACAGTCCTTTGCGGATGTTCATGCCGGTAGTGTTGAATACATCGCACGATGTTGAAGGGATGAGGGTTGTGCCGTTTGCTTTGAATTCAAATTCACCGTTGCGGATAAAATCCGGCAGGATGTCGTAATTCACTTCGGCAGCACCTCTGTCTACTCCGGAAATACCTGCAAGAAGAATAATTCCGGCCAGCAGCATGATGTTTCCTTTTTCCAGCTTGGCGGAGCTGATGTTGCACTGACCCACAATTTTATTGTCGTCATCTTTCAGCATCTTAACGATTTTACTTGTTGCAATGCTTTTTGTGGTGTAGTAGGCAGCATCAACGGCCTGCAGCGTTTTGCCCGCAAGTCCCTGCTGGATTTCCTTTGGCAGCCAGTGGAGACGTTTCTCAAATTCTCCACGGCTGTTCTGCGTTCCGGTGCCAGCGGCAACGGTCTGTTTGGTCTGGGCCTGAATCTTACGAACAAACTGTTTACGTTCGTTCAGAGAGGCGCGTTCGATTGCTCCGAGAAGCTCTTCTTCTGAAATAGCTCCGAGCAGGTTGTAGTCGCTTGTAGCGATCTGTCCTAAGTTTAACATGATTGCACTTTTTATTGGTTATTTGATTTTGTTACAGGATTTGTACTTCCTGGATCTCTTCGTAATCAGCCAGCTCTCCCATGTCGTCTGGTGCAGATTCTATATCAATGGTTCTGAGATCCGGATTGTTTTCATTCAGAACTGGAAGTTCCGGGTTGTAGGGTGCAATGGCCAGATTGATCGGATCGCGGAAAACTCTTTTCAGAGGATCAGCAATGTTGAAGTCTCCGAGACCACTCAGAATGTCCTTTTTCAGGAACACTTTCACAGTTGAAGCAATACCGCTTGCAGCGACGCCACCGGCGATAAGCTTCAGATTTTTGTCTTTCAGAAAAATGGCTCCGCCAATTCCGGCAGAGATCTGAACGATGGGTTTGATAAGTGCTTTTGCCTGGAAACCGGTTGCGGTCTCGTCGATCGGCAATGCTTTATCAATGAGTTTTCCGGCGAGGTTGCCGCCAATCATTCCAATGATGATCAGTCCGGGCGTTTTGAGTTCTTCAAAAACTGTCTTTGCGTCCAGTTTAGGCTTTGTTGTTTTTGCATTTGCTGCCATGACAATTGATTTTTATAGGTTTTACTTAGTTTACTTATGAAAGCCGAATGGCCTTTACTTTGGCTTTGCGCGCGCTGGTCTTTGCTTTCGATTTCTTTTTGGGCCCCGGCTTTTTCTTTGCAGGTGCTGGCGTCCCGGATAAATTCTGAGTACCCGGAGCTTTTTTCTTTCCGCCGAACATTTTACTCACGCCCCAAATGGCCAGTCCTGCGCCGCCGATAGCAATCAGCGGATTTCGGGTTACCCAGCCAAAGAAGCCTCCTTCGCCTGATGAATCATCACCTGAATCGCCCGATCCATCATCGGTTGTATCCGATTTAAAATCTTCATCGGTGGCCATGATGTTATCGCCCTCGGCAACACTGGCATCTATTTCCATCTGCAGATTGCCGGCTTCATCCTGGGACATTACGCCGCTGTCCACCATGATTTTGAGACAAGATGCAATTACAGGAACTGCGGCAGCCAGAGCGGCGGCGGCAGGGGCGGCTCCCAATCCGGAAAGAAGAAATTCCGATTCAGCAGTACCGCTCAGCCCACCAGCTTTTCCTTTCAGAATGGCGCTTTTCAGTTTGTCGCGTTTGCCTTGCAGTTTATCGGCAAACATTTTTTCGACCTTCGCCAAAGCGTTTTTGCTCTTTTCCCATTTGTCTGCGGTGATGCCTTTGGTTGCTGCCTGTTCCTTTGTAGCATAACCCCATTTGAGTTTGCTTGCCATCTTTTTGATGTTCAGTTTGAGTGCAAGCAGAAATCCGTTCCTGGCCGAAATGGTCACCGGATTATAGCGGATAAAGGCTTTACCGCCTTTCTTTACTGCTTCTCCGACTTTTTTGAAAAAGCCTTTTTTTGTCGGATCAGCTTTTTTCTGTTCCTTTTTTGCCTGCTTTTTTGCTTTGCTCTTTTTACCACTGAGTTCGCCCAGCAACTCTTCATCGCTCAGATTGTCGAGCTCCGACCAGTCGTTGTCCAGTCCTTCCAGATCTGAATTCTCAGGAATGATGTCCAGCTGATAATGCTTGTTCAAAGCATCTTCGTTCTGAGCCAAAATGGTCAGGGCTTTGTCGCGATTGGGTGTGTTCCAGTTCTCAATAGCGTAATCGAGCATTTTAAGAAATGCAGGAGGATAGTCCACGTTCTGGACAAGTTGCGGTTTACCGGCAATGATATTGCGGGTTTTTACAAGGTGGTCATAGATGGCCTGCAGTCGTTCCTGCTGGCTGTCTGCACCGAGATTTTCAAATCCTTCCAGATCGTTCACCAGATCCATTACATTGGTCGTGGTGCCGGAAAGGACGGCTACATTAATTCCGTTCAGGCTCATGGTAAAATCTTTTTTAGCGGTGTATGGTTTTTCGTAATTGAAGCGCGAAAGCACGCAGTCGATGATGTATTCGCCGCTTTCGTTTTCTTTTGGCACGACCACATAAACATGCTGATACATGCCCTGGTCATACTTGGTAATGCGGAACCGGTGGGGGATTCTGAGGTTGGTAAGAATGGAAGAAACAAAAATGGAGAAGCAGTCGCAGTCGATTCCGGTCTCACGTTCCGACCAGCTACGGCTTGGCCGGCGCAGTTGTTCCAGCCCTTTCTGATCGAGTTTGTATTGCACATGATTGTAGAGAAAATTCCAGATGTTTTCGCAGGTTTCTGCTACTGTTCTGCCTTTCAGACGCGGAGCAATTTTCTTTGTGTCGTTGATGTATTTCCAAACGACTTTCTTCATCAGCTCAACGGTGTCTTCGACTTCGCCATCTTTGATTATGACTCTGTCCTTTTCATCCGGAAATCCAAAGAACTGGTCAAACCGACTTCCGTCCTGAATGGGGCGATAGCCACTGCTGATGGATTGTATGGAGAACTTGTTGCTCATAATATTTTCTCCGGTTCTGATTCGTACGAAAGTCCGTTGGCATAAAGCGAATACTGCATTTCAAGCGGAATTGCAAGGGCATCACCAACTGCGTTCATATCTTTCACTTTGAATGCAGCAATGATCTGCGGAATTTTTGCAAGCAAGCCGCCGACATATCCAACCAGAATTGTCCAGGGAACCGCCACTTCAATCGTGTCGATCTTTGTTTCAGCAAGTGGCAGGATTTTGAAAACCTTGTTTTCAGGTCGCGAACTGGCAATGTATTTCCCATTTGTTGTCAGTGTAATCACCGGTTTGGTAATGTTCATTGTTGACCGGGTCGGGTTTGCAACATTGATTTCAGTCCGCACAACAAGACCTCGCATATCAATGGCATGAACACGCGGATTGGAAAGCGAGGTCACTACCTTCTCGGAAATTTTCTTCATCCCGAGGAGTTTGTAGACTCCGTAGCCAAGCCCACCAATAATTCCTATTTTAAAAAGGAAATTCATTTGCGTCGTGGATTTCTAATAAAGTCAATCATTAACTTGACGCCATAGCCCACCAGGGCCGAAACGGCAGCATACAGCGCAACCTCAAGGATTGCCTGAAATGAGATCGTAGCGAAAAGGGGGTTGAGGGAAAGCGCCTTTCCCATTCCTCCGGCCATTCCCGATGCCGTTGATACAATCGAATTTGTTTCGTTC
Source organism: Bacteroidetes bacterium GWF2_43_63 (assembly GCA_001769275.1). Taxonomy (NCBI): domain Bacteria; kingdom Pseudomonadati; phylum Bacteroidota; species Bacteroidetes bacterium GWF2_43_63. The sequence continues at coordinate 53,240 of MEOQ01000004.1, forward strand.
TGTGACATATCTTTGCTTTTTTGCCCTTTGTCGGGCGGTTAGTGATACAAAGATGTGTCGGTGAGCGGGGTATGCTGTTGCAAAAGTTAACCAACCAGAGCGAAGTAGGGCAAAGTGTTACAAAGTTGGGCGAGAGTTGGGGTGTTTTTGAGCCTTGTTTGGCAAGTAACCCAAAATTGCGTAAATAAAATTTGATTGATTTGCAAACATCAATATATCAACAAGATATGATACGTTTTCAAAATAAATGCACAATTTATTTAATCTGCATAGATGCAATTGCTATATTTGTGTTGCGTCTGCAGGACATACATACAATTATAAAAGATCAAAATACGCAATGACAGAACAAGAAGCAATAAAAGCACATCTGACAACCAATTATATCAGTCAAAACGGTATGACATTTATTTCTGGACTGTGCGGCGGACTTAAAGACGCCAGAAAAATATCAGGTAGACACATGGACACTGGCGACAAATTTCCAGACAATTCAAAATGCTCTAAAGATGACAACGGACCGTACTTCAGAGGACATTTAGGTAGTTGGCTTGGCACAATGGGTTATTTGGCATTGTTAGATCAAATTGGAAAATGTTATAAGCCAAAAAGCAAAGCAAAAATTACTGGAAGCATATCAGCAATAAAAAAGTGCTTGAAATACTTCACAACGCTTAGCGATGACGAAATCGACATTATTTACGCCTTGAGAAATGCTTTTTTTCATGACTATAGCATTTTTAATAAATACAATGGAAAGAACAATTTTTTTCATCTTGGTCATCATCCGACTAAACCAATTGTAAAAGCACCAGCTGAAAACTGGGACGGAAATTACAACAATGTAAAACTAGAATCGCAGACCTGGGCTAATCTTGAAGCAATCGGTGACTTGGTTGAGAAAATTTACGAAGACCTTCAACAACTTGCTTTAACCAACCAGTTAGACATTGAATTGGACGGCGGTCACGAAGAACTTTTTAGAAGATATATCTTTGTATCCAGTGAAAAAGTAAAATAATTGCCGGTAAAAGTACCTTTGCGTTATGGTGTTGGAAATGAGAATATGAACAGTATCACAATTAATAAACTGTATGCGCTCAGAAAAGTTAGAGAATCTAATCCGCCAAAACGCAAAGGTACAAAAGGTAATGTGTCCTGCTATGACGGCATTAATATCATTAAAGTTGAGCAATAATTTCATATAGGATGAAAAAGACAACAAAGACAACGGGAAATAGAAAAGCGAAAAAAAAGCGAAACAAAAAATATATGGGAGCTATCGTTCAATCTGCCAAATCTAAAGCACAAGTGGAAGAAAACAACTACAGACCAGCAATAGATTTTTTATCTGGTTACAATTCAAATATAAATTCGCTTTCGAATCAACTTAGTCATTTGACATCCCCTATTTATCAAACATCATTATTAAATGCTTTTTGTGGTATTCAAGACAAACTTTCTTCGTTTAATACGTTTGAAAGTATGTTGCCGAAATTTGACCAACACAATTTTATATCACCAGCCTTAGACTTTTCAAGACATGCGACACTTGCATATAGTGGTTTGTCAACACTTGACACAGTAAATAATTTGGCTTCACTAGTGACTCCAAATTATCCTAGTTGGTATGGTGAAACAATTGCTAAAAGTTCATTTCTAACTTCTCCTGATTTTGCTGGTTTAGATATTTTTCAATCAAGTAAATCTTTGATAGAAATGTTTGGTTCTCAAAATTTGTCAGCATTTAGTGTGCAATCAAGTTTAGCAAAAGCAACAGAATATTCTCTCTACACAGAAAAATCACTTGCCAATTTTTCATGGGCTGACCTTGGATATAAAGTAGGTTTGGATGAAGTGTCAAAAGGGTTGATTAGTAGTTCATTTTTGGAACTTTCAATGGACTATTCAGAACTTCTAAGGTCTTTTGGTACAAATCCATCTTCATATATTGAGCTTAGCCCGTCATTAACAAAACTGGCTCCAGTTGAGCTATATACAGGTGCAAATCTTTTAGAATTGCTTTCTGCGGACGAAGAAATAACAACAGAGGAAGAATTATTAAAAAATGAGATTCAATATGAAAACGAGTACTCACTAAATCTATATTTGCCAAAAGTTCATTCTGGTCTTTTGAACATGTGGAAAGGGGCAATAGAAACATTTAATACAAATAATTCTGACAAAGTAAGACAGTTTACGGCTTCATTAAGGGAATTATTCACTCATGTTTTGCATCAGCTTGCACCAGATGATAAAGTGAAAACTTGGACAGAAAACCCAACCTTTTATGATCAAGGCAAGCCAACAAGAAAAGCAAGATTGCATTTTATATGCAGAAATATTTCAAATAAACCGTTTGATAAATTTGTAGAAAAGAATATTCAAGCAACTCTTGAGTTTATTAACATTTTTCAGGATGGGACACATAGCATCGAAAGTGGTTTCACACCACAACAATTAATCGCTATGAAAAGCAAAGCTGAAACAACTTTAAAGTTCCTACTTGAAATAGAATTCAGTACAAACAGACAATGAATAGACATGGACAAAAATGCACAAAAACATAACAGCACCTACAAGAAATTTGCGGTTCAGTGGTTAAATGAAGCTTTGTCCTTCGTGTTAAGTTTTGGTGAGGCAGACATTATAATGCTTCTAAATCGCCAACTTCTTGTAGGTGCAAACCGTTAACTGACACTCAACTTAAAACGACACGACAACAGAACAATAAATTAATAAAAACAAAGATATGAGCTGTTATATTTGCGGACAACCCGCCACATCACAAGAACACGCTCCTGCGAGATGTTTTTTTCCAATAGGAGAAGTAAAGGGAATATTAACTAAGGTTGACTCTTGTGCGGTGCACAATGAAGACACTTCCAAAGATGACGAGTATGTAAGAAATATCATAGCTATGACAATTGGTAATAACGAAGTGGCACTTTCTCACTTTCTTCAAAGTTGTGTAAAATCATTTATTAGAAGCCCTAAACTTTTATCTGCCACGACTAAAGTCAGAAAAGGTGTTTATTACAGGGAAAAAGAAGGTGAAGAGATAAAACCTACTTACGCATTTCAGATTGACAGAGATAGAATTGACTTGGTTATGCGGAAAATCGCATATGCTACTTATTTTAATAAATATGGAACTACTTGGAACAGAGAATTAGCAATTGGTACTGAATTTCTGCGGCACGCCGGAATGGATGCCGATGATTTTGGTATTCTAATTCAAAGTGCAAAAAAAGTATTGGACACTCCAACATTTGAAGGAACAAACCCTGAAGTATTCAAGTTTTCATTCCTTCAGACGGAATCCGAAGACACTAACGACCAAATTTTAGTAATGAAATTTTATGAGGGTTTTGAAGTCTGGGTTTTTGCACAGGCTGACACGACTGGACCTAAATTATAAAATCCCATGGACGATTATCAAACAAATGTTGAGAGATTAAAAAACTTAATGACAAGTGCAGCTACTAACTTGGTAATTGATGAACAAAACGAAAATGAATACAAGCAACTGAGACAATTACTTCTTAGACAAGAAAGATTTAAAACCTTAGCTCCAAAATTTGTAACGACTTGTGGCACTCTCAAAGAGTTTAAAATAGAAATGCAAGTTGTTTCAAAACCATATGATGGAAGACGAACATTTATAAGAGATGCTTTTTACCCACTTGTCAACTCTTTATACGGAACAGAAACAATGGCTGACGCAATAGCGGATATTGTTCAACAAGTTGACTTCGGGCAACTAAACCTTTTACCTCAAGACATTCAAGATAAAGGACGTGAAATGTCTGATGTGTATTTATACTTGTATTGCATTGAAAACTCATTGAGAATATTCATTGGAGAGATAATGACAACAGAAACGGTTACTGTACCGACAAAAGTTCAAGACACAATTAACAAAATGAAAGAAAGCGAAAAGGAAAGTAAATATCTTCCTGTTCGTGGAGACAATGAGTTGTTCTATTGCGACTTTATCCAACTCGGGAAAATAATTTTTGCTAACTGGAATGTTTTTGGAAAATATTTTCCGAATAAAAATGAACATTGGTTGAATGTAATGATTGACGAACTTTATAAGATTCGATGCTTAGTGGCTCATAACAGTTTTGTGGGTGACCACGAAAGACAAAGCCTTAAAGTGTATTACAAAAGCATAACATTACAACTAAAGCTATAACGACAGAAAGCCGAATTGCTAAAAGTACCAACCCAAAAGGTGGAATTTCGTGTTCCAATGGCAGTTTGGGGGGTAATCAAGCAGTGGTTTTTCAATTTAAGTTTTGTGATAAAAGTCCCACCCTTTAGGTAGCTGCAAAACGTTAAACGTCATTCACTTTTAACAAAAAAACAGAAGGAGCATAACATAAAGAATTCAAAGTTGAACAATTACTATCTCTATGTATTGAATACAATGGCTGATTGGGACATCATCCTTATTGCAGCTTCGTCAGTTTGACATAATCCAGTTTCTGAATTTTCTTTGTCCCGTCAGTGCTTGTATATTGAACTGTTGCACGATGATATTTTTCATCCAAAGTAAGAATCTCTCCTTCTCTAACTTCATTTCCATAAATCCACCTCACTTTATCTCCAATGTTGAACTTGTAGGAATCTATTTTTTTTTGAAACTCAACCAGCTTTTCGTTATACTGCTCTTTCGATAGATTCGTGACATACTTCGTATAGATTGTACTCAGCTCTTCTTCGCCATAAATTGTCTTGTGTTTTATGACAACCTGCCTTGATTGCGTTTTGAGTTGAATAATTTGCCCATAATAAATTTCATCCGATTTTGTAAATGACACAAAATCATCAATCTCGTATCCCTCTCTTCCTGCTGCCACATCATCAAATCGTATTAAATCTGCTTTTGAAAACGCATTATTTCGGAATATCATTCCATTGAAACTCGGATACTTTCTCTTTGCTTTTTTTATACACTTTTCAAATGATTCATCAATTGTCCCTGTCCATGATACCTTTACTTTTACTGTTGCTATATAAGTGTATTTCTGATATGGCTCACATCTTAGAAAAATGTAAATTCCCGCTACTCTGTCTCCAACATAAGCAAGAGTGTAATCTTTTGATGATGTTTCTGATTGAGCTTTTACAGGAATGGTTTGGAAAACAAAAATGCCACAAAGCAGGTAAGCAGCGTACAAAAAGAATTGTTTCATAATTGTATAATTTCACGCCACCCAGTCCCAAGGCGACATTAATAATCAGAAAGCGTGGGACAAATTCTATCGTGTCAAATATTCAGATTAAAATCGATAGTTACGCTTTTTTGCCAATAAAATGCACGTTTTTTACGACATGCGAATACAAAGATAGAAAAATGATTTGAATATTATTTTGTAAAGTTCTACCTTGTCAAGGTCGCACATTTTTTCAACACCGAATTTTACCTTTAGAGATTAAATTGATTAAAAGCCAATTCCTTTATATCTCTAAATCACGGCTCATCCAAAAACTCATATATCATCTTCACCTGCCAGGCAAGCAAAGGCCTACGGGAGAGCTTCAACTTCTTTTCTATTGGTTTGAGCCATTTACGGAAAGTGTTGCGGCAAACACCGTATTCCAGGGCTAATTCTTTCTGAGTTTTTACGACCTTTGACATGGCTTGATTGTTTTTATCAAAGATACGTGAACATCCGGAAAATGTTGCTACCACAGGTTTTCATTCAGTCTGATGCATCCTTATACTGTAGATTGCACAAAAAAAGGCCACCGGATCGGTGACCTTTTACAGAATTGATTTTTGTTAGTTGGGGTTTATATCAAAAGAGAATGACGTTTTGCCAGCATCATATTTTTTCGTCAGCTTGTCCATATCACGGCCGACCTTATTGTCAAGAAGCTTGGCGTAGATCTGCGTCATCGAAATTGAGCTGTGTCCGAGCATTTTTGAGACACTTTCGATAGGAATGCCATTGTTCAGGGTAACTGTGGTGGCAAAAGTGTGTCTTGCCATGTGCGTTGTAATTTCCTTTTCAATGCCACAAACATCTGCAACTTCCTTCAGATAGGCATTCAGTTTCTGGTTTGACAAAACAGGCAGCAGCACATTTTTATCCTGGCAATACGGATGATACTTGTATTTATCAAGTATTTCCTTTGCAACTGGTAACAGGGGAACATGCGAAAGCATATCTGTTTTATGCCGCTTTGCATGAATCCAAAGCCTGCCATCATCGGAGCGCACAAGGTTTTCAGGCTTCAGCCGTTGTAAATCAGAATAAGCATAGCCGGTAAAACACCCGAACAGAAAGACATCTGCCACCATCTGCAGCCGCTCTGAATTGAACTTCTTCGTTCTGATTATTTCCAATTCCTTATTTGTCAGAAAACCCTTTTCCACTTTTTCCAGACGGAACTTAATGTTGGCAAACGGATTGACCGGTATCCAGCCATTTCCGGTACAAATGGACATGATCTTTTTGAAGTTTTTCAGGTACTTTGTCGCCGTGTTGTGGCAGCAACCGCGTGTGGTCTTTAGAAATGCATCGAAACCAGTAATAAAGTCCGGGGTTATCTTTCGTAAAGGCAGATCAGTTACTCTATAGCGTTCCATCATATACTGTCTAAGTAACGTAAGATTTGTTACATATCTCGTATAGGTAGCTTTTGCAAAGTCTTTACCGATCAGTATTTTCACTCTGTCATTGTGTTCCTGAAAAACAGAACACAAGGTTTTTTCGTCAATTGCAACGCCCAGAAATGAGTTTTTTATATTCAGAGCCGTAAGCTCCCGAACCTCCTCGCGCAGCTTATTTGCGTGATCTGAGATCTGGAGCCGCACGTAGTGAATATAGTCATTAATGTCTTTTGCCTCCTTTGTGTTGCCAGAAGCACCTCCTTTTTCGGAATTCCACAGCTCCGGATTGATTGATTTTGCAATTGAAAATTCTTCTTTTCCGCTGTCAGCCGAGATTTTCACGAAGATAGGGACTTCTCCGTTTTGAAGAATCCTTGTTCTTTTAATGTAAAACGAGATTGAAATTTTGGTTCTCTTTGTCATCTGGACCTCCTTGTTTTTGTTAGTTAAAAGTACGAAATTTAAGGCTTCAGACAAAATGCAAAGTACTGCATTACAGCGAATAAGAACCAAATTAGCTGACAAGGGACTTATTTTAAAAGTGGTAGCTAAAAAGACAGTAAACTAGGTTGTTTTTTGCGATATTTTACAAAGATTTAAGAAATAAAAAAGTCCTGAAATCATTGATTTTCAGGACTTTACGTTGTTTTACTCTTTGTTTCCGCGGAGAGCGAGGGATTCGAACCCCCGGACCCTTGCGGGTCAACGGTTTTCAAGACCGCCGCGATCGACCACTCTGCCAGCTCTCCGCGACAAAAGTACAAATAATTTTTAATTCACAGCTCCCGATTTGCTCCCTTTTCTTTAACTGACTGATTTTGCGCACGAAACAAAATTGCACCGTAAACTTATCCGCGAAGCACCATGGCTAACTCTCTTGGCCTTTTGCCTTATTTTGATTATATTTGTACTGCCAAAAACTCACCTTATGAAAAAGCTTCTATTGCTTCTGGTCATCGGTTTCTGCACTATAAATATTTTTGCTGCGCCAAAGAAACTGAATGTTTATATTTCTTATTGCACTTTTTACAGTCCGCAGGATGGGCCTTATGTTGAAACATATCTGGCATACAATGGCAATTCGGTCAATTATCAACTAAATGAAAACGGACTGCTACAGGCAAAACTCGAAGTGCTGATTCTTTTCAAGCAGAATGACTCAATTAAAGCGTTTCGTAAATACAACCTGCATAGTCCTGAGATGAAAGATTCGCTGGGTTTTAATATGCTTTTCCACGATCAGCAGCGAATCAGTGTTCCAAATGGTGACTATTCGATGGAAATTTCTATTAAAGATGCGTATGGAACTGAACCGGCTATTGTAATTGCGGAGCCGGTAACGATTGATTATAAAAACAAAGAAATTCAGATTTCAGGGATTGAACTTTTGCAGTCCGCAGAAAAAGCGACTACTCCCAGTGGTAGTTCCAAAGCTGGTTTCGACCTGCTTCCTTTGCCGCTGAATATTTATCCGACGTCAGTTTCGAAGCTTTTGTTTTATGCAGAAATGTATAATATGCTTTCGATATTGGGCGACAGCAGTAAATATCTTTTCAGAACATACATTGAGGAATTGCAGACTAGTCGCAAGATTCCGGGCCTTGTGTTTCAAAAAAGACTTGATTCGAAAAACGCGGAAGCCATTATACATGAGTTCGAAATCTCAACTTTGCCAACCGGAAATTATTTTCTTGTGCTCGAAATCAAAGACCGTGAAAACAACCTGATGGCTTCGAACCGTGTTTTTTTCGAACGATGGAATGATAGCGAGCAGGAGCTTGCCATGGTTGATGATTCTTATGTTGCGGCATCTTTTGTAAGCAGCATGACGCAAATCGATTCACTCAAGGAATTTATCCGCTCGCTCAGACCGATATCAACTGAGATGGAAAAAGTGTATGTTGACAACAACATGAAGACAGCTGATGTCGCGGCATTACAGCGCTTTTTTCTTAATTTCTGGATACAGCGAAACGAGGCATCGCCTGAAACTGCATGGATCGATTATTACAAGCAGGTGATAAAAGTGAATGCGAATTTCAGCACACGAATTCGAAAAGGGTATGAGACAGATCGTGGATATGTTTATTTAAAATATGGCGAACCAAACACCATTACTGCTGTTCCGCACGAGCCTGCTGCTTATCCGTATGAGATCTGGCATTATTATAAAGTCATGAATCAGAGTAACCGGAAATTTATTTTCTGCAATGCTGATCTTGTAACCAATGATTACGAGCTCATTCACAGCGATGCTATTGGCGAAATTTATGACTCAAACTGGAAATCAAAGTTGCTGAAGCGCAATTTCACCACCAACAGTCTGGATGAGCAGAAGCCCGATTTCGGCTGGGGCAGCAAGGTTGATGAATATTTCAGCACCCCGCACTAACACGCAAAGAAATTCTCACGCAGAGGTCGCAAAGACGCAGAGATATTTCTCACGCAAAGATCGCAGAGGGATTTGTCTCGCGGAAATTTTAGGTAAGCAGAGATTTTTTTATTCCTGTAGTTGAGATGTACTCTTTCATTATTTGAAATTACCGAGAGATTTCTTTACATACGGATTTTCAATTATAATTGAAATAATTGATGATATTTGTAAAAATATATCAGCATGAAAGAAAATCAAATCTCCGAGTTGATTATTAACCTCGCTATTAAGGTTCACTCTATTCTGGGGCCAGGTCTACTTGAGTCTGTATATGAAGAGTGTTTATGTCACGAATTAAAAAAGGCTGGCCTGAGCTTCGTAAGGCAACAACCTGTGAAATTGGTATATGACGGATTGATCATGGATGTTGCTTTTCGTGCAGATATCGTTGTTGAAAACAAAGTAATTATTGAAATGAAAAGCGTTAAAGAAGTTGACAAGGTTATGAAAAAAATCCTGCTGACTTATTTAAGAATTACTGACAAACGTCTGGGTCTTATTTTGAATTTCAATGAAGTTTTGCTGAAAGACGGCATCACCCGAATTGTAAACAACTTGGAGGAGTAGATTACTCAAAATCACCTCGAGCTGGATTGAATTCCAGAATCAAACTTACTCTGTTCTTTTTTTTGTGATCTCTGCGCCATAGCGTTCTCTGCGCGATGCCATTATATATTCTCTCTGCGCCATAGCGCCCTCTGCGCGAACCAGATGCGCACCCTCTCTGCGTCTCTGTGTTCTCTGCGAGAAACACAAGTGAACTCTCTCTGCGCGATACCATTGTATATTCTCTCTGCGCCATAGCGTTCTCTGCGCGAAACAAATGAGTACTCTGCGTCCTCATTCCGAGAGCAGCGGCGAAATCGCATTCAGCCGAACGACCCTGTCTTCGAGCACCCAGCCTTGCGTGCCGTCGGGGGTGATGACGCGAAGCCACGGTGTTTTATTTTCAAGAATACGAACTTTGATGCCTGGCTGAATCATCGCAATCCCTGTCCCGTTCTGGTCCGGAGAACTTCGCAACTGAGCCGCTTCGTTTACAACAATCGCTTTTTTTGAATGGCGGATATTGTAATTTCCGCTGATACTCTGCGCCAGAGCTATTAATACAACAATAAATAAAGATGCTGCGGCCAGAAAGAAAATTCTTCGGCTTTTGTTTGATGCCGAAATCAGAAACAATATAGAGACAGTAAGAAATACAGCGAGTGTGATGATGAAAAAATAGGTCCACCACTGCCATGACATTAGCGCTGATAGCCAGTTCCAGGCCATGATGAAAAAGTTTTCCGGAACAACTTCTGCATTGCCCAGTACTATTTTATTCACAAATGAAAGATTTGCTGCGGCATCTTCGTGCGAAGCATTGAGAAGCAGACATTTTTCGTAACACCATATAGCTGAGGCTGCATCGTTGTTTCGGTATAATGCATTACCGAGGTTGTAATACAAATCGTCTGAATAATAGCCACTGCACAGCAGATCGTTGTAAATAATTACCGACTCTTCATATTTCTTTTCATTATAAAGCGCAGATGCTTTCGAAAAAAGTTCCTGCGGAGTTTGGCTCCAAACGCTGCTCCCAGTTGAGAGTATGAGTAAAACAATTCCAGAAAATATTTTCAGTGTTTTCATTTTACTGCGTGTGTTTGAACTTTTACAATCAGTTCTGCTGATTTTTCATACAACTCTTTTTGACTCATGCGGCCCGCTGCAGGAGCGAATCTCGTGAATTCACATTCATCCAGAATATTTGAAAAATCTTCTGAAATATCTGCTGGCACATTGCTTCGGAGAAGAATTTCCTTTGCATTGGAAAGGCTCAGTTCAGAAAATGGAATAGTGAACTTATCAGTAAGATAGAGCCATAGCGCTTTTGATAATTCTGTATAATACTCTTCGTCTTTACCCTGATCGAGAAATGCTTTTGCCGTTTTTAGACGTCGCCGGGCCTGACGCATGGCCATTCGCATCCGGTATTCCGAAATATTGGCTTTCAGTCTGATTCGTTTACGAAAATACCACAAAATAATGGCTGCAGCCATTATGAGTAACACTACCAAAGTCCAGTATGTGGGCGAAAATGCAAAGGTTTTTGAATGAATAATTAAAGGTGGAGTCTTCTCATGAATATGACGAATATCTTCGTTCAGCAATTTTTCGGAGCTCACATTCGAACCGCTGCCTTTCAGCACTTTTATGCTGTATTCCGGCAACTTAATTGTTTCGTATTTACCTGTGTTTGGATTGAAAAATGCGAATGAAGCGGGTGTTACTTTAAAATCACCTGGAACCGTTGGTTGAAGCAGGAATTCAAAGGTGCGGCTTCCACTGATTCCGTCATTCGTTTTATTAAAGTCATCAATAATATCGGGATCAAACCATTCAAAACTTTCGGGGATGTTGGGTTCCGTCCATTCAATGAGTGGAAGATTGCCGTTACCGCTGACTTTCATTGTGAGCACCACTGCGTCGCCAGTGAAGCATTTGTTGCGATCGATTTCTGTTTCTATATTGAAATCTCCAACAGCACCATTGAATGTTTCCGGTTTTCCATTCTCCGGAAGCGGCATGACTGTTATTGAAAATGGATTGCTGACAATTTTTCTTTTCTCTGTGGTGACACCAAATCCGGCAAAGGGATCGACGCCGGATGAACCAAACGGGTCTTTGAAAAATTGATCAAAAATCGAAAATGGATTATAATTTTGTTGATTGGGAATCTGCACTATTGCTTCGAGTTCAAGCGACGGGACATTGAGTGTTCCTGTTTTTTGCGCTATCAGAGCCACTTTCCTGATTTCACCAACTATATATCTTTTCCCTTCAATGGTCTCTTCCCATGTTTTGGCGGCCGTTTTTGTATCAGTCAGTTCTTCAGTCCAAAAGCCGTCCATAGATGGTGTTTTTTCAATACCATATTGCGAAATGTCGTAGCGCGTATAAAGTCTGTACGACACTGTAAATTGTTCTCCTTCGTACACCCTCAATTTTGATGGAGTTGCAGTCAGAAATAATTCTTTTCCTCCCGAAGTTGTAGTAGGTTGTTTATTGTCGGGTTTGGCTGAATTGTTATTTGCCTGTCCCTGCGATTTTACAGCATTTCCGCTGTTTGTAACGGTGATGTTAATGCTGTTTGAACTATATGTCTGACCTTTGATTTTTACTTTAGCAGGTCCAATTGTATAGGTGCCGGCTGATTTCGGTGCCAGTGTAAAAATCCATTTCGATTCACCGGGACTACTCTGAACAAGTTGTCCGTTTACGATAATCTGCATACCACCGCCACCGGAATACGAAGACTGACCAACCACCTGAAAGCCATCAAACGTAGGTTTGGTGAACGTTTCGGCATTTCCTCCAGACAATGTGTAAGTGACTTTTACTCTGGAGTTAAGTGGAACTGAGCTATAATCGCTCGAAGCAGAAAACTGAATCTGCGCCGTAATTGCCAGACTGAAAAATAAACATGCTATTGAGAAAATCGTTTTCATAGTTTACCAGTCTTTGTATCCGTTTCCGGAACCTTGTCCTTCTTTAACAGGCTGAGTATGAATTTCGCGCTGCGTTTGTTTTTCCTTGTTCTGCAAAGCTTTCAACATCTGATCGGCTTGGCCGGAACTTATTTCATTCTTTTTTTGTTCCTGATTTTTTTGCTGATCCTGTTGCTTTTCCTGGTTCTTGTTCTGGTCCTTGTTCTCGTCCTTATTCTGATCCTTGTCCTCGTTCTTGTCCTTGTTCTGATTCTGCTTGTTTTGCTGATTCTGTTGATTTTGCTGTTGCTGTTTTTTCAACAGCTGCAATGCATAGGAAAGATTGTAGCGAGCGTCATCGTCGGATGGATTGAGCCGGAGCGCGTTTTTGTAGGCATTCACGCTTTGCTCATAATTTTTTTGTTGCATGTACGTGTTTCCGATATTATGATAAAGCCGGCTCTGTGTGCGATTATCAAGACTATCATTTAAAATTCCCGCATAGGTTTCTCTCGCGCTTTCGAAGTCACCACTTTTATACATGCTGTTTGCAAGATTGTAGCGCGCCTGAAAATTATAATTATTTTTTTGTTCAAGACTTTTCCTGTACAGACCCGAAGCTTTATCAAATTCTTTGTTGCGATACGCTTTGTTTCCGTCAATAACGTTTTGTGCCGAATTCTGCCCAAACCCTGCCAATGAAACAAAAATTGCAATGATTAAAATCATCAAATGTCTCATTACACATTCCTCCTTTCTATGAAATTTTTGAACAGATCCTGCCATTTCATGCGCCGTTCCATTAGAACAAAATCAATTAGTAATAATAGAAAAGCCGGGATGAGTAACCACAAATACAAAGAATTATAATCCGAAAAAATCATGGAGCGATTTTCCGCTTTTTCAGATTTATTGAGCTCATCCATGATGCTCTCAGCAGCGTTGCCAAGGTCTTTTGTGCCGATAAACAATCCTCCGGTCTGAGTTGCTAATCCTTTCAGTAATGCTTCGTCTGGCTTGGTGATCACGGTATTACCGCCTTCGTCTTTTTTGTAACCGGTGCGAACAGAATTGCTGAAAACAGGGATTGGACCACCCTTTTCAGTGCCTATGGCAATGGTGTGAACCGGAATTTTTCTTTTCTGCAATTCTACGATTACGGGTCCGGGATCGCCTTCAAGATTCTCTCCATCGCTGAGTAAAACAATGGCCGGATATTTTGCCTTGCTGCTGTCGATGCTTATTAATGCTGTTGTCAACGCTTTTTCAATGTGCGTTCCCTGTCGGCTGATGAGCTCTGGGTCAAGGTTTCGGACAAACATGGCAACTGCAGTCTGATCAATGGTCATAGGCAGTTGAATGAATGCATCTCCTGCAAAAACAATAAGTCCTGCGCGATCCGAGCCCATGCGGTCAATCATGCCAAGCATAATTTGTTTCACTTTGCTGAGCCGGTTTGGCTTAATGTCTTCGCAGCGCATTGAGTTGCTGATGTCAACCACAAACTGAATATCACTGCCTTTCGATTGAACCTGTTTATTCACTTTTTTCCCGGACAGCGGATTGGCCAGCGATATAATCATAAAAGCCGCTGCTATAGACAGAAGTATGAATTTTGTCAACGGTTTGTTTTTCGAAAAATCCGGAATGGTCAATCGGAGATTATTCCCGGAAAACATACGGGCGAGCTGTTTCTTTCTTGCGAAATAGTACAGCAGAAACAAACCTGTTGCGGCCAGCAGGGCAGCCAGCCACCAGAGATATTGCGGATGTTCAAATCTGTACATAATTATTAAGGTATAATTCGTAAAACGGTGTAACGGAGTAGTAATTCAAAGGCAAGTAAAAATAGAGCCATCAGTACAGGATAGAAAAACAGGTCATGTTTTTCCGACATGCGGGCAACTTTGATTCTCGTCTTTTCCATTTCATCAATTTCTGAATAAATGGATTCAAGCGATTTATTATCAACTGCGCGGAAATATTTTCCACCTGTCATCGACGCCATTTCCTGCAGCATGGGTTCGTCGAGGCGCACGTCGACATATTCATAGGATGTGCCCATGATGGATTTAACCGGATACGGTGCTTTTCCTGTTGTTCCGACTCCAACCGTGTACAGGCGGACACCATAGAGTTTCGCCATGGATGCGGCGTTGAGAGGATCGACAAACCCGCTGTTATTAATTCCGTCAGTAAGCAGAATGATTACTTTGCTGACTGCAGTGCTGAAGCGAAGGCGATCTACCGCAATTCCAACAGCATCACCAATGGCTGTTCCATCGCGCACAATGCCATTCTGAATCTGAAGCAGTAATTGTTTTAATACCGCATGATCGGCTGTGAGCGGGCATTGAGTGAAGGCGGCACCGCTGAAGGCAACCAATCCGATTCTGTCATCGGGACGACCGGCAATGAAATCCTGTGCTACATTTTTTGCAGCATCGAGTCGGTTGGGTTTCAGATCTTCAGCCAGCATGCTGCCCGAAACATCATTCACCAGCATAATATCAATGCCTTCGATGTTGTAGTCATCATGAAAGCTGTATGATTGTGGCCCCGCAATAGCAACGATTATAAAAGCAATCGCAGTCAATCGGAAAACAGGAAGAAAATGAAATAATCTTTCACGAAAAGTTTTCGGTGCTTTTTCAACAGCTTTCAACGATGATGCAACAACAGCATGACGCGACTGCCTGAAATTTTTAATGTACCACCAAATCATCAGCGGGATACAAGCCATTAGCAGAAACGCCCATGGATTCTCAAAAGACAGATCATTAATCCATTCCATTGTTGTCGGTGTTTGTTTCAACGGGTCTGGTCTCACTCACAAAATCGATGGCATTGCTGACCGATTTTTCGTATTGCCCCGGTTCAGGACGAAAGCGTGCAAACTTGGCCATATCTGCCACAGAAAGTATTCCTTTCAGATTTTGAATGCTGGCTACCGGTAATTCTTTTTTTGTTACAGCATTGATCAATTCCGATGAAAGCATTTCTTCAGCATGAATGTCACGCGAGTATTTTAAATATTTTCGAATGATTTCAACAAGTTCAGTATAAAAATCTTTTGGCGAAACACTAAACCATGCGCGCGATTCCTGCATTTTGCGCAGCGCTGCCAAAGCGGCTTCCGCCGGATTGATCCAGACAATTTCCTCAGCCGGAATTACAGATTTCTTTTTGCGCAAACGTAAGTAAATGAAAAATCCTGCGACAGCAATCAATATTCCTGCAATCACGTACCAGAGCCATTTCCACGATGTTTTCTCATCGACTTCGTAAATATCCTTGATGTCTTTTACAGCTTTGGTTGTGTCAACCGGAATGGTCGTGCAATAGAGCAGCAGCGAGTCACTCAGTATTTCTACGGTATCGTCGCCCTGCTGAATAATGGCTGATAGTGCTGGAATGGTGAAGTATCCACTATCGTAGGCGGATACCGATAATTGTTGTTTGTAAATTTCGAGCTTGCCTTTTTTCTCAGTAATGATTTCTTTTTTCTTGACAACTTCAATTCCGGATGGCATTGAATCTGCCACCATCGGCATTTGAAGAACTTTTGTTCCACCAGGCAAAGATAGCTGCCACTGCATTTGCGATAATTCGCCAATTCTGATAGAGTCTCGGCTGAGCGATACTTTGAGGTCGGTCTGTGCAGATACACAAAAAACTGCAAACAAGAAAACAAGAAATGTAGCCGGTTTTCTCATATTCTTTTTCCTCTTTTTTTGAAAAGTTTGGCCAATGGTTTTACAAAGTCTTCGTGAGTCATGAAATCAACCACGTCGATATTGAATTTGGCAGCGGTCTGCGTGAGGTATAACTGTTGCTGGTTCCACCAGGCAATGTATGTTTTTGCAGTAGCGCCGTTCGGATCTATCACGCGTGTGTGGCCGGTTTCGGCATCACGCATCAGAATCATGCCTGACCCGGGAACCGTAGTTTCAATTTTGTCAACCACTCGAAGCGCAACAAGATCGTGTTTGCGGGCAGTAATTGCAAAGGCGCGCTCATAGCCATTGTCGATAAAATCAGAAATCAGGAACACGATGCCTCGACGGTTCACAACGCGGTTGAAATACTCAAGCGCAGCGGAAATGTTGGTACCACGGCCTTCAGGCTTGAAAGTGATTAATTCGCGAATGATGCGCAGAATATGCTGCTGACCTTTTTTAGGCGGAATAAACTTCTCAATTCTGTCAGAAAAAAAGATTACGCCGACTTTATCGTTGTTGCGCAGTGCAGAAAACGCAAGCGTTCCGGCTAATTCAGCCACTCGCTCATTTTTCGAAACAGCTGTTGAACCAATGTTGTTTGAACCACTGACGTCGATGAGCAGAATGACGGTGAGTTCCCGTTCCTCTTCAAAAACTTTTATAAAAGGATGATTGAATCGGGCGGTTACATTCCAGTCGATGCTGCGCATGTCGTCGCCATAGCCGTATTCTCTCACTTCGCTGAAAGTCATGCCGCGACCTTTGAAAGCGCTGTGGTAGGAGCCGGCCAGCACTTCGTCGGTAAGACGCCGCGTTTTAATTTCAATGCGTCTGACTTTTTTTGAAAGTTGAAAATTATCGTTTTCCATTACGGAACCTGAACTGTGTTTAAAATATCTATGATAATCTGATCGGTGGTAATATTTTCCGCTTCGGCCTCGTAGCTGAGACCAATGCGGTGGCGCATTACGTCTGGCGCAACGGCTCTGATATCTTCGGGTAGCACATAGCCGCGGTGATTCAGCAATGCATATGCTTTTGAAGCCAGCGCCATGTTGATTCCGGCACGTGGCGATGCACCATAATTTATCATGTCTTTGTATTTCACCAATCCATAACGGGCAGGGAAGCGGCTTGCAAACACAATGTCGGTAATGTAATTTTCGATTTTTTCATCCAGATAAATATCACTAACAAGTTTGCGGGCATACATAATCTGCTCAACCGAAGCCACTTTATTGGGCACCGGATATTGCGGAGCCAAATTTTGGCGTATGATGAGCTTTTCTTCTTCTTTTTCCGGATAAGTCACCAGTACTTTCATCATGAAACGGTCTACCTGAGCTTCGGGCAATGGATAAGTCCCTTCCTGTTCAATGGGATTCTGCGTTGCCATCACCAGGAACGGCTCTTCCAGTTTGTAGGTGTTTTCACCAATGGTGACCTGACGTTCCTGCATGGCCTCGAGCAGGGCGCTCTGAACTTTTGCGGGGGAACGGTTGATTTCGTCTGCCAGCACGAAGTTCGAAAAGACAGGTCCTTTCTTCACATTGAACTGTTCCGACTTCGGGCTGTAGATCATGGTTCCGATCAGGTCGGCCGGCAGCAGGTCGGGTGTGAACTGGATGCGACTGAATTTGGCATCGATGGTAGATGCCAGCGATTTGATGGCCAGTGTTTTTGCCAGACCGGGCACACCTTCAAGCAGCAGATGACCATTGGCGAACAAGGCAATCAGTAAGCGATCTACCATGTTTTTTTGTCCGACAATACTTTTCCCCAGCTCCATGCGGATGAGGTCGATGAATGCACTTTCGCGCTGTATGCGCTCGTTAAGCTCGTGAATATCTACAGTAGGCATCATTTTTTGAAAATTTTTGCGGGGTTTTACAATTTTAAAGCCAATGCAGTATAACTGACAAAATTTCGTTTTAGTATGAAAATCCGGAAATTTTTGTCAGGTTGGGTGACTTAAATAGTATAATGTGCTTTTTTCGAGATGAAACAACATTTCCGGAAGAATTATGTCGGAAATACGACCCCTAAAAGCGAAAAAGCTGTCGAAAATACGACCCGAACCTATTGGGTATTTTCTAAAATGCAGGAATTGACCGAAAAAGAAATGAATTACTCTTTATAGGTATCCTTCCGCTCCATTTCGCGGCGGTTGTCGTTTTCCTTCAGGGATTCGCGCTTGTCATACATTTTTTTACCCTTGGCCAGCGCAATTTCAATTTTGGCAAATCCCTCGGGCGAAAGAAAAAGTAGCAGAGGAACAATGGTGAGGCCGGTTTCGCGGATTTTATTATGGAGTTTTTTCAATTCCCTGCGATTGAGCAACAGCTTGCGGTCGCGCTTCGGGTCGTGATTATTATAGCTCCCGAAGGAGTATTCAGAAATGTTCATGTTGCGAATAAAAGCCTCTCCTGCAACGATGATGCAATAGGCCTCGGCAATCGATGCTTTCCCCGCGCGGATGCTTTTTATTTCAGTTCCCTGCAACACAAGACCAGCCGTATATTTTTCGAGAATGTTGTACTCGAAATACGCCTTTTTGTTCTTGATCTGTATGTTGTTTTGTGTTGCCATGATATTTAAGGATTGCAAAGATACATAATAGTGGTCAGTTGTGAGTAATCAGTTGCGGAAACATCTTTCGTTACACGTTACAATCGTGGAATTTATTCCGCTGGAAGCGGAAGGCGTTACACGTTACATTTTGCAATTGTGACAAGGTGACAATCGTGACAAAGGAACATAGATGTGCCGACCGTGTCACGTACCACGTGAAGGCATCAAAAGAAACTGCGAAGCTCCGTCCGATACTCCTCCTGACTTCGACACTTTAATAACTTCTGTTTTGTAAATGCATGATATGCAGCCTTATACAATTTCCGGGACACCCAAATGG